>JBJMTR010000123.1:0-10251 GCA_045811565.1 Bradyrhizobium sp. | reverse complement strand
CGTGCCGCCGGCGACCAGACGCTTCAGCGCCGTCGGATTCTGCATGTCGTACCGGGCCTGCATCCAGCTGTTGGCGTTCGCGGTCGCGTTGTGGACGATGGCCTGGTAATTCTTGGGCAGCTCGTTCCACTTTTCCAGATTGGCGAAGGCGTGAACCATCGGGCCGCCTTCCCAGAAACCGGGATAATAATAAAACTTCGCGACCTTCTGGAAGCCGAGCTTCTCGTCGTCATAAGGCCCGACCCATTCGGCGGCATCGATCGTGCCCTTCTCGAGCGCCGGGTAGATGTCACCACCTGCGATCTGCTGCGGTACGCCGCCGACCTTCGCGATGATGGTTCCGGCAAAACCGCCGACCCGGAATTTGAGACCTTGGAAGTCCGCCATGGATTTGATTTCCTTGCGGAACCAGCCGCCCATCTGGGCGCCCGTGCTGCCGGTTGGCAGTCCGATGCAGTTATATTCCTTCAAGAGGTCATTGAGCATGTCCTGCCCGCCACCCCACAATAGCCAGGAGATGTGCTGGCGGGTGTTGAGCCCGAACGGCAATGATGTGCCGAACGTAAACGCCGGGTTTTTGCCCCAATAATAGTAGAGCGCCGTGTTGCCCATCTCGACGGTGCCGTTAGATACGGCGTCAAGGACCTGCAGACCGGGAACGAGTTCACCGGCGGCAAAAGACTGGATCTGGAAGCGGTTGTCGGTGACTTCCGCAACGCGCTTGGCAAAATATTCGCAGCCGCCATACAGCGTATCGAGGGCCTTCGGCCAGCTGGCAGCGTATCGCCACTTCACCTCCGGCATCGATTGCGCGATCGCGGGCGCGGCAACCGCGCTCGCGGCGAGACCGACGCCGCCTGCCTTCAAGAAATCTCGACGCTTCATGCGCTTCCCCTCTTGCTGTGCCGATACCTCGACGAGGGACAACGATCTTACTGCCGTTTTTTACTTCGCCGATGCTCGACGTTGAATTTGGCCTTCAAAGGCTCTTGGCTTCCGAACGCAATCGAATTGCTGGATTTAAGGACCATGGCAGGATGACGAGTCGGGGGGCGATAATCAAGGCCGTTGCCACCTCGCAAGTGCGAACAAGAGTGCCGCGCCCCGCGCCGACTTTGTGTGACGAGAGTTTATGTCGGCAAGCTCCATGGCCAGCCTCTAGTCGGCCATCGCAGCCGAGGATCAGGACTAGGCGCCTTGCCCGGCTTTCAACGAGCCGATCGACGCCGAAGATGATTCAGGCGGGCACGCCCACAGCGCCTGCTGCCTTAGCGCCCCCGAACGCCGCTTCCATTTCCCTGCGTGTCTTGACGGTCTCATTGTTGGCGTCGAACTCGACGTCTCCCCATCGTATCACCGCGCCATGCGCAACGTTGTTCTTCAGCTTGACGCGGTGCGCCAGGCCAATCGGCAGCGCGCCGGCGGCGAGGCATGCGGAAGCCGGCATCAGTTTGCCCCATACCGTATAGCCGCCCTCGCCGTCGAGCATCTCGCCCGCACGCAAATCGCGTTTGGCTACAGCCGCGACATCGCCGCGAAAGCCGCGCGGCTGGCCAGTCGGCTCATGGCGTAGCGCCGCCGACAGGATCGAGATGTTCAGTTCCAGTCCGATCAGATGATAGGGCTTGTACATCGCGGCATAACGTCCTGAGGCGTCGGTCTTCAGGCCATATTGTCTGAAACAATCCGCGGCGTAATCGTTCGGCGCCTCCAGCACGACGTAGACGCCCCAGCGCAGGTCGCGGAACACCGGGCGGCTGTCGCGCTCCAGCGACGACACCACTTCCACCACGCCGGATTTCTCCAGCACCCCGCCTTTGTCGCGCGGCCGCATCACATGCGGCAGGTCGTCGACGCCGCAGGGCGGGAACAGGAGGCCATCGCTGGGCACGTCGAGTCCCGTCGCATTGGCGATTGCCGCCATTTCGATCGCGGATTTGGTGCCGTCGAGAAACGAGTTGAACATCTGCGGATTCATTCCGGCCGACTGAGCTTCGCTCGCCGTCAAGCCGTAATGGCCCCAGACCCCTTCCGGTGTCACGTCGTGATAGGCCGGCAGGTATTTCGTGCCTTTGCCGGCTGCGACAACGCGGAAACCGGTGGCGCGTGCCCAGTCGACCATCTCGGCCGTCAGCGCCGGCTGATCGCCATAGGCCAGCGAATAGACCACGCCGGCCCTGTGGGCCTCTTCCGCAAGCAGCGGCCCCGCCAGCACGTCGGCCTCGACATTGACCATGACCACATGCTTCCCGGCGGCAATGGCCGCGCGTGCATGCCTGATGCCAACGGCGGGGTTGCCGGTCGCCTCCACCACGACGTCGATCGCGCCGCCCGCAATTGCCCGCGCGCCATCATCGGTGAAGGCGGTCGCTTTGATCCGCTCCTCGTCCCAGCCGACGGTGCGGCACGCCTCGCGGGCGCGGTCGCGGTCGAGATCGATGATGACAGGCACCACCATCCCCGGCGTGTGCGGCACCTGCGACAGGAACATCGAGCCGAACTTGCCGGCGCCGATCAGGGCGACGCGAACCGGCTTGCCGGCGGCGCGGCGGGTATTGAGGAGGTGGAAGAGGTTCATGGAAGACGATCCGATAACTGTGAAGCTCCGTCATTCCGGGATACGCGCCTACGCATGGGCCGGAAATCCGTACTCACGATCATGGTTATGGATTCCGGGCTCGACGCTGACGCGTCGACCCGGAATGACGTCGTTACTCCGCCGCTTGCCGAGGCGCACGCGCCAACCGCAGCAGCGCGTCATCCTCGACCGTCTGGATCGGCCTGAAATCGCGGTGGGCGATATAGTCCGGCCGCGTCGGGTTCCGGATGTAATTCGAGACCGCATTCAGTGTCAGGTACACGATCTTGCGCGGGTAGGGCGTGATGTTGCCGGCCGAGCCGTGCACCAGATTGCCGTGGAACATCAACATGCCGCCGGCCTTGCCGGTCGGCGCGACGATGCCTCCTTCCTTTACCAGCCGCGTCACGGTTTCTTCGTCCAGCGTCCACAGCGGATAGGAGGTGGTCTCGAGGTCGTGCGAGGCCTTGAGGTCGCCGGCGTGCTGGCTCCTCGGCACCAGCATCAAGGGGCCGTTGATCGGCATCACCTCGTCAAGGAAGATCGCGATGTTCATCGCGCGCGGCTCCGGCATGCCGTCGTCGCGCTTCCAGGTGCCATAGTCCTGGTGCCATTGCCAGACATCGCCGGTGAAGGCGGATTTGGCGTTGATCTTGTACTGATGCATGTAGAGCTTTTCGCCAAAGATCTGCTCCACCGGGTCGATCATGCGCGGATGCGCACCGAGGATGGCGAACGCCTCGTTGTAGAGATGCGCGGCAAAGGCGGTACGCGGCGCGCCGCTCTTCTCGCGCCACACCTCGGGGCGATTGGCGTCGTAGATCGTGGCGGCCTCGCGCGCCAGAAAGTCGACCTCCTCCTGGCTGAACAGCTCTGGCAGGAACAGCCAGCCTTCGCGGTTGAAATACTCGACCTGCTGCGGGGTAAGTTTCATGTTGTTTTCCTCCTTGTTCTGATTTCTCTCGTCTCAATGGTGAGGAGCGCGTTGGCGCGCTCCGGACGATGCTTCGCATCGCCGGGAGAACCATGAGGCCTGTGGCCCATCCTTCGAGACGCGGTCAAGAGGCTGCTCCTTCAGGATGAGGACATCCGGCGGTTACGCCGCCTCGTCAATCGCCCTCAGTTTCTCCTCGGTCATCCGTCCGGCCGTCTGCGCATGGGCCAATGCTGCAGCCTCGGCCGACTTGGCGTTGCCGGCGAGAATATGCGCGGCGATGGCTCCATGCTCGGCCCAGGCGCTTTCGCGATAATCAAGTTCAGCGAGCACGGTCGCCATCGAGCGGCGCATATGCGGCCATTGCGGCGCGATCATCTCTTCGATCGCGGAGTTGCCTGCGAGGTGATAGATCGCGCTGTGGAAATCGACGTCGAGCTTGATCAATCGCGCCAGTGGCGTCTGGCCGTCGATCGTGCGCCCGGCCTGCAGCGCGGCCTCGAGCTGCGCGCGTCCGGAAGCGTCGGTCCTGATCCGTTCGGCGGCAAGCCGCGCCGCCAGGGCGTCGATCGCGCCGCGCACTTCATAGAGCTGGCGGATGCGTTGTGGGTCAAGCTGGGTAACTTCAAAGCCGCGGCGGCCGCTCTCGGCGACGAGCCCCTGCCGGTGCAAGAGGTGAAGGGCATGGGACACGGGCTGGCGGGACACCCCAAGTTTTTCCGCTAACTCGTTCTGCCGGATGCGCTGTCCGGGCGGCAGGCTGCGCTCGATGATAGCCTCGAGAATCCGCGCATAGACCTGGTCGATCAGGTTGGGCAGCGGGTCTAACGGAATCATGCCGACCGTCCGATTGGAATACGGAATTCCGAATTCTGACGTTAGCGGCGAAGCCGGCCTGGGTCAAGGCCGTCAAAACGGGGCGGGTACCTCAGGATATGCTCCCCACCGGGTCGATCGGAGGCTCATGATGAGCGACGACGCAACTGGCTTCGTTGGCAATATCCCGCAGTATTACGATCAAGGCCTTGGCCCGATTATCTTCGCCGAGTATGCCGCCGATATTGCCCGGCGGGTCGCGGCGGGCAATCCGGCGCGCGTGCTCGAAACTGCGGCCGGTACGGGAATCGTCACACGGAAGTTGCGCGATGCCTTACCCGGCGACGCACAGCTGACGGCGACGGATTTCAATCCGCCGATGCTCGATATTGCACGTGCCAAGTTTCGGCCCGGCGAGCAGGTCGGTTTGCAGCCTGCCGACGCCGTCGCGCTTCCCTTTGCTGATGGAAGCTTCGACACGATCGTCTGCCAGTTCGGCGTGATGTTCTTTCCGGACAAACCCAAATCCTTTTCCGAGGCATATCGCGTTCTCGCCCCCGGTGGTCGTTATGTGTTCAGCGTCTGGGACTCCCATCGCTACAATCCGTTCGGCCGCATTGCCCATGAGGTGGCGGGGCGTTTTTTCTCTGCCGATCCGCCACAGTTCTACAATGTGCCGTTCTCCTGCCACCAGATCGATCCGATCAAGGAGCTTCTGATCACGGCGGGCTTTGGTGACATCGGCATCGCCGTGATCGGACAGGAGAGCGAACTCCCTGACGTCGCGAATTTCGCGCGCGCGGCGGTGTATGGCAACCCGCTGATCGATCAGGTCCGAGCGCGCGGTGGCGTCGATCCGGAACGTATCGTCGACGCACTGGCGCAAGAATTTCGCCGCGAATTCGGTGATGATCCCGGCCGAATGCCGCTCCAGGCGATCGTGTTCTCCGCAGCGAAGCAATGATGGCGGGACTCATGCAAGCACGGTTACGTCGAACTTGCCGATGCATTCCGCATCGGCCACCGCTTCCACCGCTGATATCCTGTCGCCGGTGATGGTAAGCCGCAGCACGATGCGCAGCTGCCCGCCCATGATAACGGCGAGCGCAGGCTGACCGTCGACCAGCGCCGGCTTGGCGGCGCGCGCGCGGCCCTTGAAGGTTTCGGCAACGGCTGCGGCACCGCGGATTTCCGCCAGCGACCCCAGGCGCTGGGCCGCCTGATCGGCGCGGAACACGACGTCCGGATCGAGTACCGCCAGCAGTCCCTCGAAATCGCCGTCGCGGGAAGCCGTCAGAAAAGCATCGACGATCTTGCGCTGTTGTCCGAGATCGGCGTCGGATACCTCTCGCGTGCCCTGCACCCGGCGCCGGGCACGGCTTGCAAGTTGCCGTGCCGCGGCCGGTGTGCGCCCCACGATCGGCGCGATTTCCTCGAAGGGGACTGCGAACATGTCGTGCAGCACAAAGGCCAGCCGTTCAGCCGGCGCCAGCGTTTCCAGCACCACCAATAGCGCCGCGCCCACCGAATCGGCCATCTCGGCGTCGCGCTCGTGCTCATCGTGCGCGGCCGGCTCCGGCACGTGCGGGCCCATCGGTTCCTCACGTCGCGATTTGCGCGAGCGCAGCATGTCGAGGCAGACGCGGGCTATCACCGTCGTCAGCCAACCGCCGAGGTTTTCGACCGCAGAGGTGTCGGAGCGGCTCAGCCGCAGCCAGGTTTCCTGCACGGCGTCATCAACCTCGCTGGTCGAACCGAGCATCCGATAGGCCACCGCCCGTAGATGAGCCCGGTTGGCCTCGAATTTCTCAGCCAGAAATTTTTTCTCGTCCATCGGTCACATTCTCTTTTCGCGTTCCGTCATGGCTATGACGAACGAAAGCCGGCTGATGTGACACAAAATCGGCGCGGCTGCGTCAAAAGCCAATCGTATGGAGAACAAAATGATGCAAGCAAGAATGAACCACCCGGCCATGGTTGTTCCCGACGCCATGAAGACGTTGCAGGCGCTGGCCGCGCTGCCGCAACGCAGCCTGCCGGAAAAGCTGCTTGAGCTCGTGCATCTGCGTGCGAGCCAGATCAACGGCTGCAGCGTCTGCGTCGATATGCACCCAAAGCTCGCCAAGAAGGCCGGCGAAACCGACGAGCGGCTGTTCTGCGTCGCGGCCTGGCGCGATACACCCTATTTCAGCGATGCCGAACGCGCGGCCCTGGCGCTGACGGAAGCGCTGACGCGATTAAGCGACCGCGCCGACCCGGTGCCGGATGACATCTGGAACGAGGCCGACAAGCATTTCGACGAGCAGGAGCTCGCCGCGCTCATTCTCGCCATCGCCAGCATCAACGTCTGGAATCGCCTCAACGTCGCGGTGCGCCAGCCGGTCGGCGCGTGGAAAGTATGAGAGACGGGCCGCCAGATGCGGAAATCGCAGAGTGAGCCATGGACGCAGACCAGCGGCGCCCGTGGCCGACGTCGAGATAGGCCATGTCGTTTCCGCGACTTACAGGGCTGCATGCCAAGCTCTGGTGGTGGTTGCGTATGCCGAGATGTCATACGCGGGGCTTGACCCGCGCCATCCCTTTTCCGCAGAGACATTTTTTCAAAAGCGGATTGCCGTCACCGGGTCGAGCCCGGTGACGGCAATCCCTGTAGAACGCTCCGGGGTTCCCTCAGAATTCGGGTGGATAGCAGTATTCTCCAAGCCTAGATTTCGCGACAAGGATGAAGCTCGGGACATCGAGCGAGAAGGATATGGAGCGTGCCATGACCGGCCAGCATTTTACGATATTCGACACCGCGATCGGACCTTGCGGCGTCGTGTGGGGCGAGCGCGGCATCACCGGCGTGCAGCTGCCGATGGGCAACGAAGAAAAGACCCGCAAGCGCATCCACCAGCGCAACGGCGATGTTGCAGAAACGCCGCCGCCGGCTGAGGTGCAGCGCGCGATCGAGGGCATAGTCGAGCTACTGGCGGGCAAGCCCAACGATCTTGCGGACGTCGTGCTCGACCTCGAGGGCGTGCCCGAATTCAACCGCGGCGTCTACGATATCGCGCGGAAAATTCCGCCGGGCAAGACCATGACCTACGGCGATATCGCGAAAAAACTCGGCGGTGCCGAGCTGTCGCGCGACGTCGGCCAGGCGCTTGGACGCAACCCCTGTCCCATCGTGGTCCCCTGCCATCGCGTGCTCGCGGCGGGCAACAAGCCCGGCGGCTTCTCCGCCAATGGCGGGGTGATGACAAAGCTGAAGATGCTGGCGATCGAAGGTGCGGCGGTGAACCACACGCCGAACCTGTTCGATTGAGTCAAAGGCGCGTAGCGCCGTGTCCACGATCCAACACTTCTCATGATCGTGGGCACTTTCGCTTTGCCCACCCTAGACGTGAGCCGTCACGTCACGGCGTTGCACACAAATCCGCTGCCGTGGCGGCGGATTTTCCCGGCTGACGGCGAAGGGAAATGCGCCGTGCAGCACAGCGTGTCGGTGTCGCAGTAGCGCTCCAGGAAATTACGCCGCGTCGTTGCCGCTAGTGCCTGATCGACATCAAATTTCACGGACAATTCCGGATAGCGCGCCTGCAGCGGCGAATGCATCAAATCGCCCGAGAACACCGCGTCGTCCTTGCCGCGGCCGAAGGTGAAGGCGACATGTCCCGGCGTATGGCCGGGCGTCGGCAGGATGCGCGTGTGATCGCCGATCGCAAAATCGTTGCGCACAATTTCGGCCTGCTTGGCCTCGACGACCGGCAGCACGCTGTCGCCAAAGGGCGGCACCGGTGTTTTCGCATTCAATTCGGTCCAGTAATCGAACTCGGCCTTGGCGAAGACGTAGCGCGCTTTTGGGAACGTCGGCACCCAGCGGCCGTTTTCCAGCCGCGTGTTCCAGCCGACGTGATCGACATGCAGGTGCGTGCACATCACGTAGTCGATATCATCGACGGAAAATCCGGCCGCGTTCAGCGCACGCATATAAGTATCGTCCGCCTTCATGTTCCATTTCGGTCGCTGCGGCCGCGGCTTGTCGTTGCCGATGCAGCTATCGATCAGAATGGTGTGTTGCGGCGTCTTCACGACGTAGGACTGAAAACAAAGGATCAGCACGTCGTTATCGTCGAGCGCCTTCGCCTGTTGCATCCACGGCCTGTTCTCGGCAAGCATCTCCGCTGTAAGGCCGGGCAGCATCTCCAGCGCCGGCAGGAAGGTGGTTTCCTGCTCGATGACGCGATGGATGGTGAGATCGCCGACGGAAAACTTGAGGCTCATGGATTTCCCGTTTACGCCGGCGGCGGCACAGAGATGTTCACCGACGGCCGCTCCAGCATTTTACGATGGAATGCGTCGAGCTTCGGATAGGCCTTGCGCCAGCCGCAATCGGCGAAACGGAAATCGGCGTAGCCGAGCACGCAGACGAGAGCGATCTGCACGATGTCGAGCGGCCGTGACAACACGTCCGGCTGGGCCTCGAACCGCGCCATGCCGGTCCAGGCCCGGTTCCAGTGATCGTCCGACCAGGCCTGCCATTGCAGGCCCTGCGGCCGCACCGCGCGCTCGTAGCGGCACAGTAGCATGGAGTCGAGCATGCCCTGCAGCAGCGCATGGTCGCTCTTCACCTTCCAGCGTGCCGCGCCGGAGGTCGGGATCAATTTCCCGCCGCCGGCGAGTTCGTCGAGATATTCAACGATGACGTAGGAATCGATAATCACATCGCCGCTGTCCGTTATCAGCGCTGGCAGTTTCTTCAGCGGATTGATGCGTGCGTATTCGGCGTTGGGGGTGCCCGGCGCCACGGTCGTGGGGACGAATTCGATTTTGTCGATCAGGCCGGTTTCGATTGCCGCAATGCGAACCTTGCGGGCAAATGGCGAGGCGGGCGAGAAGGTGAGTTTCATTGTTTGAAATTCCGTAAGGGATTTTCTTCTCGTCATGGCCGGGATGACGAACTCTCAATGTCATCATCCGCGAAAGCGGATGATCCGGTACTCCGCAGTCATTCGGCTTAATGTCCAGAGCCGCCGCGTACTGGATACCCCGCCTTCGCGGGGTATGACGTCTACGCCGCGACGATTTCCTGCCGCTGCTCGCCGAGGCCTTCGATGCCGAGCGTAACGACGTCGCCCACATTGAGGAACTGCGGCGGCTTCATGCCGGTGCCGACGCCAGGCGGTGTGCCCGTGGTGACGATGTCACCGGGCAACAGCGTCATGAACTGCGAGACATAGGAAATGCACTTGGCCATCGAGAAGATCATGGTCTCGGTCGATCCGGTCTGACGGCGCTTGCCGTTGACGTCGAGCCACATCGACAGGTTCTGCACATTCGGGATCTCGTCCTTGGTGACGAGCCACGGTCCGACCGGACCAAACGTGTCGTGCGACTTGCCTTTGGTCCATTGTCCGAGACGCTCGATCTGGAAATTGCGCTCCGACACGTCGTTGCAGACGCAATAGCCGGCCACATGACTGAGCGCGTCGGCCTCACTAACATATTTGGCGCGGGTGCCGATAATGGCGGCAATCTCGACTTCCCAGTCGAGCTTTGTCGAGCCGCGCGGCTTTTCGACCGGATCGTTGGGACCACTCAGGGCCGTGTTGGCCTTGAGGAAGAAGATCGGCTCGGTCGGAATCGGCGAGCCGGTCTCCTTGGCATGGTCGACGTAGTTCAGGCCGATGGCGACGAATTTCGAAATGCCCGTGACTGGGGCGGCCAGCCGGGGCTTGCCGTCGACGGCGGGAAGCTTGGACGGATCGAGGCCGGCAAGTTTGGCCAGCGAAGCCGGCGCATAGGCCTCGCCATTGAGGTCCTTCATATGCGCCGAGAGATCGCGCAGCTGGCCCGATTTGTCGATCAGGCCGGGCCTTTCCTCACCCTTCGCGCCGTAACGAACAAGCTTCATTTTCGATCACTCCCTACAGGGGTTCTT
>JBJMTR010000122.1:0-9475 GCA_045811565.1 Bradyrhizobium sp. | reverse complement strand
GTAAATAGTGGCGTGAGGGCGTTAACCATGTCGGATCGTGCGCAAAGCGAATCCGCGCTCGTGCAGTTCAGCGAGCGTCTAACTAATTCTGCGGCATTCGGAACCCTGTTCCGGGAAGGCATGGATCTGGTGGAGGAGACTGCCGCCTATCTCGACGGCGATGGACGGGCAGAAGCCAAAATGCTCGAACGTTCCGTCAGTCTCACCTATGCGACCGAAAGCATGCGGCTGACGACGCGATTGATGCAGCTGGCCTCATGGTTGCTGTTGCATCGCGCGGTCAAGGAAGGCGAGATGACGCTGACCCAGGCCAATCGCGAAAAGACCAAGGTCAAGCTCTCGGCCGCCGATCCCGGCCCCGAAGACATGATCGCAAAACTGCCGCAGCAGTTGCAGGATCTGATCGCCCGGTCGGTGAACCTGCAGGCAAGAGTCCGCCGGCTCGACATCACGATCCACTCGCCGCCGGCCGATCGCGTGCCGATCGGCAATCCGCTGGTGCCGCAGCTCAACCGTCTGAAGGCGGCGTTCGAGCAGTAAGTCCGCGCTATCGCGCAAAAACAAAAACGCCCCTGATTCTGGTCAGGGGCGTTTTGCGTTTGGCTCGAAAGGAGAGGCCTTGAGAGCCCTCAATCCTTCTTGAGGAAGCCCGAAAACTTCTTCTGGAACCGCGACACGCGGCCACCGCGGTCGAGGATCTGCTGGGAGCCACCGGTCCAGGCCGGGTGCGACTTGGAGTCGATATCGAGGTTCAGCTTGTCGCCTTCCTTGCCCCAGGTGGAACGGGTCTGATATTCGGTGCCATCGGTCATCACGACCGTAATCGTATGATAATTTGGGTGAATATCGGCTTTCATGGCTTGTCCTTCGGCGCGCCGGCGCCCGTTCAGCGATCTCAGGGGTGCGGATTTGGCTGGCTCTATAACGCAGCCAGCCCATGAAAACAAGCTAAGTAGATTACCGGATTGGGCGTTTCCCGGATTTGCCAGCCGACGCGGCGGAGCCTATTGGGGGTCGGTAGAACCGGTCCGGAATTTCATGAGCGCAGTGGAACAACTTCAAGCCCCAGGCGGCGGAGCGCCGGCGCCGCGTGATGCGCTGCTTGCCGAAGAGGCCTTCATCGAAGCCCAATTGACGCAGTCGCCGGCAAGGACCGGGGCGAAGCTGCGTCCATTGCTGGCGCTTGCGCCCTATATCGCGCGCTACCGCGGCCGGGCGATCCTTGCCTTCATCTCGCTGACGATCGCGGCGATCACCACCCTGATCGTGCCGGTGGCGGTCAGGCGAATGATCGACTTCGGCTTCTCCCCCGAAGGGATTGCGATGATCAACAGCTATTTCAGCGTGATGATCGCGGTAGTGGCCGTACTGGCAGGCGCCAGCGCGTCGCGGTTCTATCTGGTGATGACCATCGGCGAGCGCATCGTCGCCGATCTCCGGCGCGACGTGTTCGCGCATCTGATCTCGCTGTCGCCTTCGTTCTTCGATTCCGCGCGCAGCGGCGAACTGGTGTCGCGGCTGACCGCCGACACCACGCAGATCAAATCCGCCGTCGGCGCATCGGTGTCGATCGCGCTGCGCAATCTCATGCTGTTTATCGGCGCCACCACCATGATGGTGATCACGAGCCCGAGATTGTCGGGCTTCGTGCTGCTGGCCATCCCGCTGATCGTGATCCCGCTGGTGGCCTTCGGACGCTGGGTGCGGCGGCTGTCGCGCAATGCCCAGGATACGCTGGCCGACGCCAGCGCCTATGCCTCGGAACTGATCGGCGCGATCAGGACGGTGCAGGCCTACACCAGCGAACGGCTGGCGAAAGCCCGCTTCGGCGGCGAGGTCGAGCAGGCCTATGAGGCGGCGCGCAGTTCGACGCGGGCGCGGGCGGTACTGACCTTGATCATCATCTTTATCGTGTTCAGCAGCGTCGTGGTGATCCTGTGGGTCGGATCGCACGATGTACTCACCGGCTCGATCAGCCCGGGGCGGCTCGGTCAGTTCATCCTGTACACCGCCTTCGCCGCCACGGGTTTAGGCCAGCTCAGCGAAGTCTGGGGCGAAATCTCGGCAGCGTCGGGCGCTGCGGAGCGGTTGTTCGAAATCCTGCGCGTCAAGTCCGAGATCACGGCGCCGCCATCGCCACGCCCAATGCCTGTGCCGGCGCGCGGCGACGTCAGTTTTGAAATGGTCAGTTTTGCTTATCCGGCGCGTCCGAAAGTGATGGCCGTCGAGGGTGTTTCATTGTCGGTCCGCGCCGGCGAGAAGGTCGCGATCGTCGGACCGTCGGGCGCCGGCAAGAGCACGCTGTTTCACCTGTTGCTGCGGTTCTATGATCCCGCCGTGGGCACGATTTCGTTCGACGGCGTGCCGATCAGGGCCGCCGATCCGCGCGAAGTGCGCGCGCGCATCGCGCTGGTGCCGCAGGATTCCGTGGTGTTCGCCGCATCCGCGCGCGAAAACATCCGCTTCGGCCGGCCTGACGCAACTGACGCCGAGGTCGAGCACGCCGCCGATCTCGCGCACGCCAGCGAATTTCTGCGCCGCCTGCCTGGCGGCTTCGAGGCGCAGCTCGGCGAGCGCGGCGTGACGGTGTCCGGCGGGCAGCGCCAGCGCATTGCGATCGCGCGCGCCATCCTGCGCGATGCGCCGCTGTTGCTGCTCGACGAAGCGACGTCGGCGCTGGACGCGGAAAGCGAAACTCTGGTGCAGACCGCGCTGGAGGAATTGATGCGCCACCGCACCACGCTGGTGATCGCGCACCGACTGGCGACGGTGCTCTCCTGCGACCGCATCATGGTGATGGACCAGGGCCGCATCGTCGAGCAGGGGACGCATGCGGAGCTCGTGGCGGCCAACGGCCTTTATGCCAGGCTGGCGCGGCTGCAGTTCGAGGGGATTTGAGCCCCACTAGCACTGTTGTCACTCGCGAAGGCCGGTGACCCAGTATTCCAGAAGACTTCGGTAGTTAAATCGAGAGGCGGCTCGTACTAGATCCGCCGGATGCGGGCGTATGACGAGTTAGTGTGTAGCCGAGTGCCATCATCCCTTCCAGGCCATCCGCAGCACCGGCCGGCCGGACGTCGGATTGACGTCCTCCCCGGCGTGCACAAACCCGTTGCGCTCGTAGAAGCGGATGGCTCGGGCGTTGTCCTTGTTGACCAGCAACGTGACACCGTCGGGCGACAGGTGCTTTGCCTCGTCGATCAGCGTATCGGCGAGTTTGGAGCCCCACTGCGCGGGGCTGACGACGAGCTGGTCGAGGTAGCCG
Source organism: Bradyrhizobium sp. (assembly GCA_045811565.1). Taxonomy (GTDB): domain Bacteria; phylum Pseudomonadota; class Alphaproteobacteria; order Rhizobiales; family Xanthobacteraceae; genus Bradyrhizobium. The sequence goes on along the minus strand of JBJMTR010000122.1, from coordinate 6,210 downwards.
GTTGCATCGATGGTCACGAAGCCGATCAAAACTCCGGCCTGCTCGGCGACAATGATCGCCGCGTGCGGCACCAGTTCGTTACGCCAGCGCTCGCGCCACCATGCCGCGCGCGCGGCGAAGTCGATCGACGGGTAGGCCCGCTGCCAGGTCTGTTGCCATAGCGCGATCGCCGCGTCTTCATCCTCGGCCCGATAGGCGCGAAGGTGGAAGGCGGCGCTCATACGAGCACACTCGTCCTGCCCGGACTTGCCGCCTGCGCTAAAGTATGCCCGGCAATGACGGTATTTGAATCGATCATGCGCTACCGTTCCGTCAGCTTCAGCTCGATACGGCGGTTGCGCTTGTAGGCTTCTTCGGTCTGGGCGGTGTCGAGGGGTTGGAATTCCGCGAAACCGGCGGCGACCAGCCGCTGCGCCGGTACGCCGAGCGAGACCAGATATTGCACCACCGAGATCGCGCGTGCCGACGACAATTCCCAGTTCGACTTGAACACGGGGCTGTTGATCGGCCGCACGTCGGTATGGCCGTCGACCCGCAGCACCCAGGCGATTTCACTGGGGATCCGCTTGTCCAGATCAGTGAGTGCCGTCGCGAGCTTGTCGAGCTCGGCGCGCCCTTCGGGCAGCAGCGTCGCCTGTCCGGTGTCAAAAAACACTTCCGACTGGAACACGAAGCGGTCGCCGACGACGCGGATATCGGGACGGTTGCCGAGAATGGCGCGTAAGCGGCCAAAGAATTCCGAACGGTAGCGCGATAGTTCCTGCACCCGCTGTGCCAGCGCGACGTTCAGCCGTTGCCCGAGATCGGCGATGCGTCCCTGCGATTCCTTGTCGCGCTTTTCCGACGCGTCGAGCGCCTCTTCGAGGGCCGCAAGCTGCCGGCGCAGCGCGCTGATCTGCTGGTTCAAAACCTCGATCTGAGCGAGTGCGCGCGCGGACACCTGCTTTTCCGAATCGAGCGCCTTATTCAGCTCATTGGCGCGGCCCTGGGCGTCGCTGCCGGCGCCGGCCAGCCCCTCATAGAGTCCTTTGATACGATCACGCTCGCTCTCGGCCGATGCCAGTCCGGCGCGCAGCTGCGAAAGCTGGTCGTCGAGAGTGAGCTTGCCGAGCTTTTCCAGCGACAGCAGATCGTTCAACTGCGCGATCTTGGCGTTGAGCTGCTCCAGCGCCTTGTCCTTGCCGGTGACTTCCTGCGACAGGAAGAACTGCACCACCAGGAAGACCGAGAGCAGGAACACGATCGAGAGCACCAACGTCGACAGTGCGTCGACGAAACCGGGCCAGTAATTGAAACCGGATTCATTGCGGCGTGCACGGGCGAGGGCCATCGGCTTCTCTCTTCATTGTTTACGCATGGTCTGGGCCGAAACCGCAAGTCCACGTTGCACTAACGCGGCCCTTCGGGTCGGGATCATCATGCCTCTCGTGTTAGCTCTTCTCCGGCTGGCGCGCGAGGCGCTCGAGCAGGCGCTTGATCTCGCGGCTTTGCTCGCCCTGGCCGTCGGCCCATTCGCGGATCATCTGCTGCTCGGTTCGCATATGCGCGACAAGCCCCTGAATGGCTTCGGCAAGGTTGGCCATTGCCGCCGTGGTGCCGCGGGTACTGCCGCCTTCTTCCACGACCGCGCGCAGGCGCTCCATCGCGTGCTGCAGTTCGCTGCTGACGCCGGGGGCTCCCTCGCCGCCATATTCGCGGACCGTGGAGGCGAGCCAGTCTTCGAGGTCGGTATAAAACCGGTTCTGCGCCTGGCTCGACTGCAGGTCGAGGAAACCGAGGATCAGCGAGCCGGCGAGGCCGAACAGCGATGACGAAAACGAAATGCCCATGCCGCCAAGCGGCGCGGCGAGCCCCTCTTTCAGGGTATCGAACAGCGAGCCGGCGTCACCACCGACCTTTAGGCTTTCGATTACCTTGCCGACCGAGCCGACGGTCTCGATCAGGCCCCAGAAGGTGCCGAGCAGGCCGAGAAACACCAGCAAGCCCGTCATATAGCGGGAAATGTCGCGGGCTTCATCCAACCGGGTGGCGATGGAATCCAGGAGATGCCGCATGGTCTGCTGCGAGATCGACATCCGACCGGTGCGCTCGCCGCCGAGGATCGCGGCCATCGGCGCCAGCAGCTTCGGCCGGCGGTCGATCGCAAGCCCGGGATCGGCGATACGGAAATTGTTGACCCAGGCGACCTCGGGATAGAGCCGAATCACCTGCCGGAACGACAGGATGATGCCGATCAACAGCACCGCGCCGATCAGCGCGTTCAGCCCGGGATTGGCGAAGAAAGCGAGAACGATCTGCTTGTAGAGCACGACCGCGACCAGCGCGCAGAGCACCAGAAAAACCAGCATTCGCACCAGAAAAATCCGTGGCGATGACAATTTGCTCAGTTCGATCTCCATTTCGGAGCGGGCGGAGGGGCCTGAGGGCATTACCGGGACATCCATGGGGAAAGCTGCTTTCGGCCACCAATATGGCACAGCGGCGGTGGGAAAAAAGCTCAGAAAGCCCTGATTTCAGACCGAGCGGGAACTTCACGCGGAAATCTCGCGCTGAAGTGTTTGCGAATGTTCGATGTCTACCCGGCAAGTCTGGCTGACTCTACAAGAGAAGTGAGCGAAGCCAACAGGCGCGGCCTGCCAATCTCCGCGCCGTCAGTTCGGATGTGAACCCGTTCGATCCGCAAGATGTCGACGACGAGGCCGCGCTATGATGCGGCGCTGGACGCTGGTTGTTGCCCGCCGCCGCAAGCCTGTACGCCGATGGCAGCGATCGGGGCGTCGGCCATCATCGCATGAACGCCGCGTGAGCAGCGCGCCCATGCCGTTCCGTGGGACGAGATCTGGAGCCTTTGGAATCAGCTATGTAGTGATCGATCGCGCTCCGATTCATCCGGACCGGCATGCACAGTTTTCCCGCACCCTTCGATAGAGCCGGCTCACAATGCGGTGAGTCGGAAAAAGTTCTTGTGGAATCAGTGCGCTAGGATCATGTGACATTGAGCCGCCGCAAAACGCATTGCATCGCAGCACGTCGTTCTTATTCTCGAGCAATCAAAAGCGCGGAGCCGAATGGCCCCGCGATTCGTTTGAGTCCAAACCTCAACAGAGTCCAAACTTCAACTCGGGGCGATTTATTCAATGTCCGGACTTCGTACGCAATCGGCATGCATTGCATTGATGCTGGCTGCGATGGCGCCGCTATTGGCCGGCTGTGATGAGCCGACCGCCGCCACCGCGGCAGCACAAGTTTCCGAGCCAGATGTCAGCATCGTTACCGTCAGGCCGCAGTCACGCGCGATGGTGCGCGAACTCCCCGGTCGCATCGCGCCGACCCGGGTTTCCGAGGTTCGCCCGCGCGTTTCCGGCATCGTCATCGAGCGCCTGTTTCACCAGGGCAGCGAGGTCAAGGCCGGCGATCCCTTGTACCGGATCGATCCGCGGCCGTTCGAGGTCGAGCTGCTGTCGAACGAAGCGGCGCTGGCACGGGCAAAAGCCGTGCTCGAACAGGCCACGCAGCACGCCCGCCGCGTTGCTACGCTGTTCAGCCAGCGCGCGATGCCGGAAGCCGAGAACGAAAAGGCGATCGCGGCCCAGCGTCAGGCGGAAGCCGATGTCGAGGCTCGCAAGGCTGATCTGGCGCGCGCCAAGCTCAATTTGGATTACGCGACCATCCGCGCGCCGATCGACGGCATCGTCGGCGCCGCGCTGGTCAGCGAGGGCGCTTTGGTCGTCCAGAACGATAGCGGCAGCCTCGCGACCATCCAGCAGCTCGATCCGATTTACGCCGACTTCACGCAATCGGTCACCGAGCTCAACCATCTGCGGCGCGCGTTCGAGACCGGCGAACTCGAGCGCATCTCGCCCGATGCGATGAAGGTCCGTTTGCTGCTGGACGATGGTTCACTCTATCGAATACCGGGAAAACTGCTGTTTTCGGATGCCAAGGTGGATGCCAACACCGGGCAAGTCACTTTGCGCGGCGAGTTCCCGAATCCGAAGCGCGAATTGCTGCCGGGCATGTATGTGCGCGTGCTGATCGAGCAGGGTATCGACTCTGATGCCATCGGCGTGCCGCAGCAGGCGATTCAGCGCAACGGCGGCGGCGGCAGCGAAGTGTTCGTGGTCAAGGAAGACGGTCGCGTGGCGGTGCGGCCGGTGCGCACCGGCTCGCTGCAGAATGGCCAATGGTTCGTGAGCGACGGATTGAAGGCCGGTGACAGGGTTGTGGTCGAAGGCTTCCAGAAATTCGTCCCCGGCGACAAGGTCAGGCCGCAATCCTGGGCGGAAGCGGATGCGGCACAGGACAGCAAGCTCGCCGCACAAGCGCGGCAGTAGCGTCCGATGCCGAGCTTCTTCATTGACAGGCCGATCTTCGCCTGGGTCGTGGCGCTTTTCATTTGCCTGATCGGGGCCATTTCGATTCCGCTTCTGGCGGTCGCGCAATATCCGATTATCGCACCGCCCTCGATTTCGATCTCGACCAGCTATCCCGGCGCATCGCCCGAAAACCTCTACAACAGCGTTACGCGGCTCATCGAGGAGGAGCTCAACGGCGCCTCGGGCATCCTGAACTTCGAATCCACCAGCGACTCGCTGGGGCAGGTTGAAATCATCGCGAATTTCGTGCCGGGCACCGAAACCAGCGCGGCCTCGGTCGAGGTGCAGAACCGTCTCAAGCGCATCGAGGCGCGACTTCCACGCGCGGTGATCCAGCAGGGCATCCTGGTCGAGGAAGCCTCCAGCGCTGTGTTGCAGATCATCACGCTGAACTCGACCGATGGCAGCCTTGACGAAGTCGGGCTCGGCGATTTCATGATCCGCAACATTTTGGGCGAGATCCGACGCATTCCCGGCGTTGGCCGCGCCACGCTCTATTCCACCGAGCGCTCCTTACGAATCTGGGTCGATCCCGCAAAGCTCGTCGGCTACGGCCTCACCGCCGATGACGTGAACAAGGCGATTACCGCGCAAAACGCGCAAGTCGCGTCCGGCAGCGTCGGCGCCGAGCCGAGCACGGAGGTGCAAAAAGTTTCGGCGCTGGTTCTGGTGAAGGGTCAGCTCTCTTCACCCGAGGAATTCGGCGCGATCATCCTGCGCGCCAATCCAGACGGATCGACGGTTCGCTTACGTGACGTCGCCCGGCTCGAAATCGGCGGCTTGAGCTATCAGTTCAACACCCGCCTGAACGGCAAAGCGACCGCCGGCCTTTCGGTGCTGCTGTCGCCGACCGGCAACGCGCTTGCGACCGCAAGCGCCGTGGAAGCCAAGATGAAGGAGCTGTCGCGCTTCTTCCCGGCCAGTATCGCCTACGAAATCCCCTACAACATCACCCCTGTCGTCAAGGCCTCGATCGAGAAGGTGCTGTCGACGCTGGTCGAGGCCGTGGTGCTGGTCTTCATCGTGATGTTCCTGTTCCTGCAGAACATCCGCTACACGCTTATTCCGACGATCGTGGTGCCCGTCGCGTTGTTGGGCGCCTGCGCCACGCTGATGATCGCGGGCTACTCCATCAACATGCTCACGATGTTCGGCATGGTGCTCGCGGTCGGCATCCTCGTCGACGACGCCATCGTCGTGGTCGAGAACGTCGAGCGCATCATGTCGGAAGAAGGGCTGCCGCCGAAGGAAGCCACCCGCAAGGCGATGTCGCAGATCACCGGCGCCATCATCGGCATCACGCTGGTGCTGATCGCCGTGTTCGTGCCGATGGCGTTCTTCCCGGGATCGGTCGGCATCATCTATCGCCAGTTCTCGGTCACCATGGTCGCCGCGATCGCTTTCTCGGCGCTGCTGGCGATGTCGCTGACGCCCGCGCTGTGCGCGACGCTCTTGAAGCCGGTCACCGCCGGTCACGGCCATGCCCGCAAGGGCGTGTTCGGCTGGTTCAACCGCGCGCTCGACACCAGCCGCGACGGCTATTCGCGCACGGTGAAGCGTTTTCTGACGCGCACCGGCCGGCTGATGTTGATCTATGCGGCATTGGTGATCGGACTGAGCTGGGCGTTCATCCGTTTGCCCGGCGGCTTCCTGCCGGTCGACGACCAGGGCTTTATCACCACCGACGTGCAGACGCCGGCTGACTCGTCCTATGCCCGTACCCAGGGTGCGGTCGAGAAGGTCGAGCAGTATCTCGCCAAGCGCGCCGGCGTCGAGAACGTCACGTTCCTGACCGGCTTCAGCTTCCTCGGCCAGGGCTTGATTACCGCGCAGG
>JBJMTR010000121.1:0-8574 GCA_045811565.1 Bradyrhizobium sp. | reverse complement strand
GAGCTGGTTTGCGGACTATGGCGAGGTCTGGGCGGAGGGTATGCTCGGCCCGGGCTTTCACGCCTGGCTCAACATCCTTTCCTGGATCGTCTCGATCGCGGCCGGTCTCGGCGTCGTGCTCGGCGGCATCTTCCTGATGCCCGCCATTACTTCGCTGGTGGCGAGCCTGTTCGTCGACGACGTCGCCGACCACGTCGAGCGTGAACATTATCCGGCCGAGAAACCCGGCACGGCATTGCCATTCAACGTCGCCATCACCGAAGGTATCAAGACGGCGCTCTTGACGATCCTGGTCTATTTGATCGCGCTGCCGCTCGTGTTCCTGGCTGGCGCCGGCTTCCTCGTGTTCTTCATCGCCACCGCCTGGCTATTGGGGCGTGAATATTTCGAGCTTGCGGCGATGCGGTTTCGCTCGCCGGCCGAAGCCAAGGCGATGCGCAAGCACAATTCGGCCACCGTATTTACCGCGGGACTGTTCATCGCGGCGTTCGTCTCGATCCCGATCGTCAACCTCGCGACGCCGCTGTTTGGCATGGCCTTCATGGTTCACATGCACAAGCGATTGAGCGGACCGCGACCGGAGGTCATCGAGCCCGCGCGCCGAACAAGTGTGCCGACCGTCTAACTAACCCGATCGCGCGCAAACGGCACCAGGAGAAGCCCCGCGATTGCCACGCATGCGAGCATCGCCCAAGCTTCGTTGACGCTCAACGCCAGCGCTGCTTTCTCGACCATTGGCCGGACGAACGCCACCGCGGCATCGTCCGGCGGTCCCGGCGGCCTGTTGGCAAGCAATCCCGGACTAAGTCCGATTGCCGTCGCCGCCGAGAGGTCTCCGGCCAGCAGGCGATCGCGGAAATCTTCGGCATAGGCACCGCTCCGCCCATACATAATCGTATCGATGAGAGCGATGCCGATTGCACCACCCAGATTCCGCATCAGGTTGAACAGACCGCTTGCATCCGGCACTTTCGCTTCGGACAAGGCGCCCAATGCGAGGCGTGCCGGCGGCAAGAGGCAAAACATGATCGCGATACCGCGCACCACCTGCGGCCAGAACATCTCGCTGAAATCGGCCACGCGCGACTGATAAGCGCTCAATCCAAGACCAAACGCGAACAAGGCGAAGCCGACACCTGTCAGCAAGCGCGCGCCGATCCGGCTTTCCAGGAACGCGGCGAAAGGCGCCGCGACCAGCTGCGCGATTCCGGTAACCAGCATGATGGTGCCGATCTCGAACGCATCGTGGCCGCGTACAAACGCAAGGAAAACCGGCATCAGATAGACCGAGCCGAACAAACCTACGCCAAGGCAAAAGCTCAACGCGCAGCCGACCGCGAACGAACGCTGCTTGAGTGTTGAGAGCTGAACGGCAGGATGTGCGGCACGCACTGTGCGAAAGATGAAAGCCGCCAAACTGACGGTGCTGACGATAAGCAAGCCCAGGCAGACGAGAGACGACCAGCCCCGGCTGGGCGCTTCCTTAAGTCCGATCTCAAGACTTGTTAGCGCCGCCGCCATGAGCACGAGAGAGAGCCTGTCCAGCTTCACGAGTTCGTCGAGGCGGATGTTCTGTCGGGGCAGCAGGAATGGCGTTGCGGCGGCTGCGATTACGCCGGGAACGACATTGATCAGAAATAGCCACTGCCAGGAGTAGGTCTCGGTTATCCAGCCGCCGACGATGGGCCCGAGAGTCGGGGCGAGCACGGCCACAACACCGCCGACCGTGGTGGCGAGCGCGTGGAGACGCGAAGGAAACATGAGGAACACTGCCGAAAAAACCGCCGGGATCAGCACGCCTCCGGTAAACCCCTGCATCGCGCGGAAACCAAGCAGCACCGCAAAGCTGCCGCTGTAAGCACAACCAACCGATGCCACGGTGAAGAGCGCGACCGCTGCAACGAACAGCCACCGCAACGACAGTGCGCGCGTCAACAGGCCGGTCAGCGGAATCGCGATCACCTCCGCGATCAGATAGGCCGTCTGGATCCAGCTCATCGCATCCTGAGAAATCGCAAGCGCGCTCTGAATCGTCGGCAGCGATGTCGCAACCACCTGAATGTCGAGGATGGCCATGAACATGCCGAGGCACATCAATAGGAACCCTGACCATGTCGCGATCATCGGGGTATCTGCTCGGGGTTCCGGCGGATCATTCATGAAGCGGTGCGTATGGGCGATTCGCGTGCGGCGGAGAGTGCCCGCGCTTCGGCACGAATTCGAATGACGAGTAGCGGCGCATTCAGGATCGTGAAGATCAATGCCAGCCAAGGCAAATGAAAGGCGAGCGGGAGCACCGCGATTTCCGCGACGACAACGGCATAGTTCGGATGCGAACAGTATCTGTACGGCCCGGAAGCAACGAGCGGCTCGTCTGGTAACACGATGATGCGTGTGGTCCATCGTGAACCGAGCGTCGCAAGCACCCACAGCCGCAGGCCTTGCAGGATAATGAAAGCCGAAAGCCCAGCGAGATTCACATCCTGGTCGCGACCCCAGATCCACAGGGCGGCCAGCCACGCCGCATGGACCGATACCACTAACGGATAGTGCTCTGCTCCGACTTCGATGGCCCCGCGCGTCAACAATCTCTCGGTGTTGTGGCGAGCCACGACGAGCTCCCCCAATCGCTGCAGCGTCACCAGTGCGAGAATGATCGTTGCCAGCGTCACGCGGCGTGCCGCAGCGTAACGCAGCTTGCGGTGAAGCCGGGCCCAAGCGCGGTCAGCAGCGAGCGCGGCGGCAGGCCCTGCGCGTGGGCGCGCTCAAGCACAAAAAGAACCGTGGGAGCTGACATGTTCCCGTAATCCGCAATGACATCGCGCTCGTGATCCAGCGTGCCTTGATCGAGCGAAAATGCCCGCTCGAGCGCTGCAATGACTTTCGCACCCCCGGGATGGCAGATGAAGCGGTCGATATCTCCGGTCGAAAGCTTCATCCGCGAGAGGATTTCGGCGACCGCAGGGCCCATATATTCCGTGACGAAATTAGGAATCGTCCGCTGAAAGATCACGCCAAATCCTTCCGGGTCCACACTCCATCCCATGATATCCAGGGTATCGGGCCATAGCTTCTCCCCGGTCGCCTCGATGCGGGTCGCGCCGCCATCGCCAGCCCGCAAAATGATCGCCGCGGCGCCGTCACCAAACAGGCTGGCGGCAACGATATTGGCCTTGGTCAATTCGTCATGGCGGACGGCGAGCGTGCAAAGCTCTAGCGCGACAAGAAGCACGTTGGTGCCGGGCCTGGCCTGCGCGAGCCGTGACGCGATAGACAGTCCCGACACACCGCCCGCACATCCCAATCCGAACACCGGGACGCGCGAGATGTCCTGGCGGAAGCCAAGCTTGCCGGCGACGCGTGCTTCCAACGTCGGCGTGGCAATGCCCGTCGAACAAACCGTGACCACTGTGTCGATATCGGCAGCAGTGAGATCTGCACGCGCGATGGCCTTTCGCGCGACATCGATGAACAGGCTCTCCGCGCCTTCCAGAAAGGCCTCCGTTCGTTCCGGCCAGCCCCGTTGCTCGAGATACCACTCGATCGGTTTGACACCATAGCGATTGCGAATGCCGGTGTTGGCAAACAGGCTCGAAAGCGTTTCAAACTGCGGGTAGCGATCACCAATGACTTCGCGGGCTGCTTCGAGGATCTGTTTTTGGTGAAACACATGTTGCGGAACGGCGGTCGCCAGCGAAACAAGTGCGGCCGTGTGCTTCATTGAAATTGATCCTGCCTCAGATGACCTTGGGATGTGAAACCGCGCGGCGACGCGAATATTTCAGAGGCAATGCTCCTGGGCGGGCTTTGCCATTCACTATTAATTGATGGCGCGGCAATGAAGCTCGCAACAGCGCGAACTAGACCGTCTTTTCCGGCCAGCGGCAGAGATCGTTGATCAGGCAGACCTCGCAGCGCGGCTTGCGGGCGAGGCAGGTGTAGCGGCCGTGCAGGATCAGCCAGTGATGGGCATGTCGCATGAATTCGGACGGGATAACCTTCTCAAGGCCGAGCTCCACCTCCAGCGGCGTGTTGCCCGGTGCCAGCCCGGTGCGATTGCCGACGCGAAACACATGGGTATCGACCGCCATGGTGTGTTCGCCATAAGCCATGTTGAGCACGACATTGGCGGTCTTGCGGCCGGCGCCGGGCAGCGATTCGATCTCGGCACGGGTGCGCGGCACCTCGCCGCCAAATTCGGCGATCAGCTTTTCCGACAGCGCGATGACGTTTTTGGCCTTGGTGCGGTAGAGGCCGATGGTCCTGATGTAGTCGCGCAACTTCTCTTCGCCGAGCGCGAGCATTTTTTGCGGCGTGTCGGCGACCTCAAACAGCGCGCGCGTCGCCTTGTTGACACCGGCGTCGGTCGCCTGCGCCGACAACACCACGGCAACCAGGAGCGTGTAGGGGTTGAGGTGCTCGAGCTCGCCCTTCGGCTCGGGATTGGCTTTGCGAAACCGGCTGAACGCCTCCCGGATCTCGGCCGGCGTCCAGGGTTTTTGCGCCTTGAGCGATTTTTTCGCCGCGTGTTTGGGCACACGGTTGGCGGCACCCTTTTTGGTCGCAGTTTTCCGGGCAGATCGAACGGCAGGTTTTTTGGCGCGTTGGAGATGGGTGATTTTGGCCATGATCGGGGTATACTGATAGGCGATGACGGCAAGCAACGATTTTGATCCGGCGCCCGAGCCAACGCTGTTTTCCGCGCTGTTGACTCCGCACCGCTCGCTCAACCGCACCGGCTTTCTGGTGGTGATGGCGTTTGTCAGTGCGGTCAGCTTTGCGGCCGGTGTCGCGTTTCTGCTGATCGGCGCCTGGCCGGTATTCGGCTTCTTCGGCCTTGATTTGCTCGTGATCTATTGGGCGTTCCGGATCAATTTCAGCCGCGCGGCGGCTTGCGAAGAGATCACCGTGACGCCGTCGGAACTGCGCGTGCGCCGGGTCAGCCACCGCGGCCACGTGGCGGAATGGGTGCTCAATCCGCTCTGGGTGCAGCTCGAGCAGGAGAGTGACGACGAATTTGGCATCGAACGGCTCTATCTGGTTTCAAGGGGCCACCACGTCTCGATTGGCCGTTTCTTAAGCCCGGACGAAAAAGCAAGCTTTTCCAACGCCCTACTGGCTGCCCTGCACGCCGCGCGGCGTGGCCCGACCTACAATCCCATTGGTTAGGCTCTTGTTTGACGCGTTTTCTTTATGCGAACCGGTGCCCGCTTCGCCGGAAAACATATGGAACCCTTGTCAGAAATCGGGTGGTTTGAACGCCGCATGCGCCCTAAATCAAACCCCATGATGACACTCGCCATACATGACCAGCGCCTGACCAAGCCGGGCCCCCTGAACGCCGCGCTGCGCGATTACGACTCGGTGCGGCGCGCCATCGCCTTCATCTCGGAGCACTGGCGTGCGCAGCCGACCATTGAAGCGATGGCGGACGCCGCCGGCGTGACGCCCGACGAGCTCCATCACCTGTTCCGCCGCTGGGCCGGGCTGACGCCAAAGGCCTTCATGCAGGCGCTGACGCTCGACCACGCCAAGGGCTTGCTGCGCGATTCCGCCAGCGTGCTCGACGCTGCACTGGACTCCGGGCTTTCCGGCCCGGGCCGGCTGCACGATCTGTTCGTCACCCATGAGGCGATGTCGCCGGGCGAATGGAAGAACGGCGGCGCGGGCATGACCTTGGGTTACGGATTCCATCCTTCTCCCTTTGGCACCGCGATCGTGATCGCCACCGGCCGCGGGCTCGCCGGTCTTGCCTTCGCAGATCCCGGCGAGGAGCCAATCGCGTTCGCAGACATGCGGCGGCGCTGGCCGAACGCGACCTATGTGGAAGACAGCGACGGCACGGCGGCGCTGGCCCAGCGCATCTTCGATACGCGGCTATGGCGGCCGGACCAGCCGCTGCGCGTGGTCCTGATCGGCACCGATTTCGAGGTGCGGGTATGGGAGACGCTGTTGAAGATCCCGATGGGTCGCGCGGTCTGCTATTCGGATATCGCCAACAACATCAACAGCCCGAAGGCGTCGCGTGCCGTTGGTGCTGCGGTCGGCAAGAATCCGGTATCGTTCGTGGTGCCCTGCCATCGCGCACTCGGCAAAGGTGGCGCGCTGACCGGTTATCACTGGGGCATCACCCGCAAGCAAGCGATGCTGGGCTGGGAAGCCGGGCAGCTCGCTCTGCATTAGAGCGTAGGGCTGACAAAGGCGCTCTTGCGCCGTGCCCACCCTGTTCCCTCCGCGCTGGGATCGGTGGGCACGCTCCGTTTTGCCACCTACCCATTTTCTCGGGCTGCATTAACGTTCCAGCCGCTTCCAGAACAGCGCGGTGTCGCACAGCCTTCCGTCGGGAAACATCGCGTAATTTGGAATGGTGCCGCATTCGGTCCAGCCCGCCCGCTTGTAGAGGCGGTAGCCATTTTCGCCGGGCACGGTATCGAGCACGAGAAGCCAGCGGCCAAGCCGTCGGGCTTCCTCTTCCACTTGCGCCATCAGCGCCGCTCCGAGGCCGCGGCCGCGCGCGGCGCGATGCACCAGCATCTTCTTGAGGTCCGCGCGATGCGGCTGGTTGGGCGGCGTATCCAGCCCGAGCTGAACCGTGCCGACGATCCTGCCGTCGAGCTTTGCCGCAAGCAACACGGTGTCGCCCGCGGCAACCGAACTTGCGACCGTTCGAAAGAACGCGAGCGCCTCTTCAAGACAGAATGGCGACATGAAACTGACGCTGGCGCCGCCCTCGACGCAATCGACCAGCACGGACGCGAGTTGCTCGAGCGCCGCATCCGGAATCGGCGCGGAGAGAACGGAGATTTCGGCGCCGCCGCTCACGCCGCCAGGTCGAGCTTCGAAGCGACCGTGGCGTCGGCGTTGAGCCGGTAGATCACGGGCACACCGGTCGCGAGCTCGCGCTTCAAAATGTTTTCGGGCGTCAGCTTCTCCAGCACCATGATCAGTGCGCGCAGCGAATTGCCGTGGGCTGCCACCAGCGTGCTCTCGCCGCGCAATACGCAGGGCAGGATCTCCTGGACGTAATAGGGGAGCGTGCGCGCCAACGTATCCTTGAGACTCTCGCCGCCGGGCGGCGCCACATCGTAGGAACGCCGCCAGATATGAACCTGGTCCTCGCCCCATTTCTTGCGGGCGTCATCCTTGTTGAGGCCCGACAGGTCGCCATAATCGCGCTCGTTGAGCGCCAGATGTTTTTTGGTCGGAAGCCCGGTCTGGCCGATCTCGGCAAGGATCAAATCGAGCGTGTGCTGAGCGCGCAGGAGCACCGAGGTGAAGGCGATGTCGAACGACAGGCCGCATGCCTTTAATTTGCCGCCCGCCTCTTTCGCTTCGGCGACGCCCTGTTCGGTGAGGTCAGGATCCTTCCAGCCGGTGAAAAGATTCTTCAGATTCCATTCGCTCTGGCCGTGACGCACGAGCACAAGAAGACGATCGCTCATTCGCAAGATTCCGTTTTCGTTTTTTGGATGCTAGAAGTCGCTGAGCCCCAGCACGTCGGCCATGGAATAGAGGCCGGGCTTCTTGCCATGCGCCCACAGCGCGGCTTTGACGGCGCCTTGCGCGAACATGGTCCGGTCTTCGGCCCGGTGCGTCAATTCGATGCGCTCCATCGGGCCCGCGAAGATCACGCTGTGTTCGCCGGTGACGGTGCCACCGCGCAGCGAAGCAAAGCCGATGGTGCCGGACTTGCGTGAGCCGGTGATGCCATCGCGCCCACGAGCCGAATGTTGATCCAGTGGGATCTTGCGACCCGCGGCAGCGGCCTCACCCAGCAACAACGCGGTACCTGAGGGCGCGTCGATCTTGGCCTTGTGATGCATTTCCAGAATTTCGATGTCGAAGCTCTCATCCAGCGACTGTGCGACGCGCCTGACCACGGCGGCGAGCAGATTGACGCCAAGACTCATATTGCCGGACTGCACGACGACGGCGCGCGACGTGACGCTTCTGATGACAGCCATGTCCGAGCCAGACAGCCCGGTCGTTCCGATGACGTGAACCAGGCCGCGTTGGGCGGCGATCGCGACATTGGCGATGGTGGCGCCGGGCACGGTGAAATCCAGGATGCCGTCGGCATTGGCCGACAGCGACCACAGATCGGCCGACAGTATTACGTCATTGGCGGGCAGCCCCGCGAGCACGCCGGCGTCCTTGCCCAGAAGCGCGGAGCCGGGCGCCTCCAGCGCACCGGTCAGCACCGCTCCCGAGGTTTCGGAGATGACGCGCGTCAAGGCCCGGCCCATCCGGCCGCCGGCCCCCGCAACGATCAATCGCATGTCGGCCATGGTTCATCCTCTGCACGCCCTATAGCGGGCGCGGGCCGTTCCGGCAACCAATCAGGCCGTTATTCCAAGACTTGCGCCTATCCCGTTCGCAACACTGGCATCCTTGGAGCCAGTCTGAGGGCATGCGCTTTTCAGGGCTGCGGGCCGTCGTAACCCTCGACAATCACCAGGTCGCACTCGGAATGCGGGCTGCGGATAGCGACCAGGCGGGCATATTCCGGCGAATTGTAGCAAGCGAGCGCGGTCTCGTGGTCCTTGAACTCCAGCACCACATTGCGCGTCCGTG
>JBJMTR010000120.1:0-6756 GCA_045811565.1 Bradyrhizobium sp. | reverse complement strand
TTCTATGTGCGCCCGACCATCTTCGCCGACGTCACCAACGACATGACGATTGCGCGCGAGGAAATCTTTGGACCGGTGCTGACGATCCTCGGCGCCAAGGACGAAGCCGATGCTGTCAGGATCGCGAACGACACGCCGTACGGTCTTGCCGGTTACGTCTCCGCCGGCACCGTCGATCGTGCGCGAAAGGTCGCTCGCCAGATCCGCGCCGGTAACGTCAACCTGCAGGGCGTGCCGAACGATCGCTCGGCGCCGTTCGGCGGCTACAAGCAGTCCGGTAACGGCCGCGAATGGGGCAAGTACGGCCTGGAAGAATATCTCGAGGCGAAGGCGGTGGCCGGCTTTAACGCGGCGTAAGTCCTACGCGATTGCAGCGCCGGAGCGGATTCCCGCTCCGGCGTTTTGCGTCTATTGGGATCTGCTGAAACAAATTCCGTGTCGTCCCTGCGAACGCAGGGACCCATTACCACCAAATGCAATTGTGTTACCGGAACGTCAGCCACAGCCTCATCGATAGATCACGCGGTATGGGTCCCCTGCCTTCGCAGGGACGACAGCGGTTATGCCAGCCCTTATCCTCCCGGCGCGCCTTGCGTGTTTACGTACAGCGCGTAGATCGACTGGCTTGCTGCCATGAAGAGGCGGTTGCGCTTCAACCCGCCGAAGCAGAGATTGGCGCAGCGCTCGGGCAGCGCGATGCGGCCGATCATGATGCCGTCGGGCGCATAGACCACGACGCCGTCGAGCTCGGGATCGCCCAAGCCCCAGCCGCACCACAGATTGCCGTCGATGTCGCAGCGCATGCCATCGGGCGTGCCGAGGCCGGCGTCGATGAAGACGCGCTTGTTGGAGATCTCGTTGCCGTCAGGCGACACGTCATAAGCAAGAATCTTTCGGTTCGGCACGCCGCGGGATTCCACGATGTAGAGGATCTTTTCGTCCGGCGAGAAGCAGAGCCCGTTCGGCCCGAGCACGCCCTCGGCGACGATGCTGGCCTTTCCGGTCGCGCCATCGATCCGGTAGACATTGGCATCGATCTCGGGTTCGGCCTTGTAGCCTTCGTAATTGCCAAGCAGGCCGAACACCGGATCGGTGAACCAGATCGAGCCGTCGGACTTCACCACGACGTCGTTCGGCGAGTTCAGTCGCTTGCCGTTGAAGGAGTCCATCAGGACGGTAATCGATCCGTCATATTCGGTTCTGACGACGCGCCGGCCGCCATGTTCGCAGGTGATCAGCCGTCCCTGACGGTCGCGGGTGTTGCCGTTGGCGAAGTTCGACGGTTTGCGGTAGATACTGACAGCGCCGGTCTCTTCTTCCCACTTGATGATGCGCTGGTTGGGGATGTCGCTGCACAGAAGATAGCGCCCGTCGCCGAACCAGACCGGGCCCTCGGCCCAGCGCAGCCCCGTGGTCAGCCGTTCCACGGCCGACAACTTTAGCCAGTATTTTTCAAAGCGTGGATCGAGTGCGTGAATCGCGGGATCGGGATAGTAAGTCGCCGGACGCCAGCCGGCGGAATGCGATAGTGCCTCGGACATTTGCTGTTCTCGTTGTTGCGTTTCCCTAGCGTTCTGGTTTGCTATCATTGTCGGTGACCGACCGCAAATCGTCGGTTGAAATGAGGGAAGAAATGCCACGCATCTTGATGACCGGCGCGGCCGGAGGAATCGGCACATCCTTGCGCAAGCTGTTGCCGCCGATCTATCCGGATCTGCTCTTGAGCGACCTAAAGGCGCCAGCCGATCTCGGTACGAACGAAAAATTCAAGCCGGCCGATCTCGCCGATCTCGCGCAGGTCGAGGCGATCTGCGAAGGCATCGACGGCATCCTGCATTTCGGCGGGTTTTCGGTCGAAGGCCCCTGGGACAACATCCTGCAGTCCAACATCATCGGCTGCTACAATCTGTTCGAGGCCGCACGTAGAAAGGGCGTCAAGCGTGTGATCTTCGCCTCGTCCAACCACGCGGTTGGTTTCTACCCGCGTCATCACCGCGTCGGCACCGATGTCACCGCGCGGCCGGACAGCCGCTACGGCGTCAGCAAGGTGTTTGGCGAGGCGGTCGGCGCGCTTTATGCCGACAAGCATGGGCTCGGCGTAACCTGCATCAGGATCGGTAATTTCGGTGACAAACCGCTGGATCACCGGCGGTTATCGATCTGGCTCAAGCCGGAAGATCTGGTGCAGCTGTGCCGGATCGGGCTCGATCATCCCGATATTCATTTCGAGATCTTCTACGGCGCCTCGTACAACGAACGCGCCTGGTGGGACAACCACCGCGCCTACGATCTCGGCTATCGCCCGACCGGCCGTGCCGAGGATTTCCGCGAGCACGCCATGGCGGAGCAGACCAAGCTTCCGCCGGATCCAATTGGCGATTTCTACCAGGGCGGCACGTTCTGCAGCATGGAGTTTAGCGGCGACAAGAGCAAAATCATCGATTGGAAATAGCGCTCGTCAATCCGGGGCAGCCCGCAGTACTGAGCCCGGAATCCATACTCCCGATCGTGGTTATGGATTCCATACTCGCGCTTCGCACGCCCGGAATGACCGATCTAATCTGCTTTCGCATCGCCGGCGATCCGCCCGAGATAATCCGACTTGCTGTACTGCATGTGATCGACGCAGAGCTGCGCCAGCGCCCAGCTGTCGCGGCCCTTCAAGAGCTCGATCATCAGCTCGTGCTGGCGGCGCGAAAGCGCGAGCCCTTCCTTGTCGGCGAGATTTTTGGCACGCATCGGCAGGGTCAGGTTCATATAGTCCTGCAGCGAACGCACCAGATAGGGATTGCCGCAGGCGGAGAACAGCGCGATGTGAAAGGCATCGTTGGTTTCGTGGATGCCGCGCAAGTCCTGGGCGTCGGCCCTGGCGCAATATTGCCGCTGCAATTCGCTCAGCTGTTCGATCAGGTTTGCCGGCGCGGGCAGCGCGATCATCAACGCCGCCTGGCGTGTCAGCATTTCCCGGACTTCGTAGATCTGCCGCACTTCCTCAGCCGAATAGAACCGCACGGTGGCGCCGATGTTTTTCTCACGCAGCACGATGCCCTGGCGCTCGAGCTGGAACAGGGCCTGGCGCACGAAATGCCGGCTGGCGCGATAACGTTGCATCAGCGTGTCTTCCACGAGACGCGAGCCCGGCGCGAAGCGGCCGAAGATGATATCCTCTTCCAGCCGGCGAATGACTTCCGCCTGTCCCTCGTCGCGCGTCAGCGCGGCAGTTTCCGGTGGTGACGCTTGCAGGTTCATCGTCTGGAAATCAGCATGCTCGGTATTCATTGTCAATAATGCTGGGGGTTTCGGCCCCGCAGCCAGCAGTTCAGGCTTCAAATAATCAAATATTGACAATAATTCCGCGGGCTCCTTTAGTGCGGGCGCGCGATGACAAGGAAACAAGAAATGGCTGGTGGGCTACGCAAGGGACTGACGAGCTATGGCGACGCCGGCTTCTCGTTGTTCCTGCGCAAGGCCTTCATCAAGGCGATGGGCTATTCGGATGACGCGCTCAATCGTCCGATCGTCGGGATCACCAACACCTACAGCGATTACAATCCCTGTCACGGCAACGTGCCTGACATCATCGAAGCGGTGAAGCGTGGCGTGATGCTGACGGGCGCGATGCCGATGGTGTTCCCGACCATTTCGATCGCCGAAAGCTTTGCGCATCCAACCTCGATGTATCTGCGCAATCTGATGGCGATGGATACCGAGGAGATGATCCGCGCCCAGCCGATGGATGCCGTCATCGTGATCGGTGGCTGCGACAAGACCTTGCCGGCCCAGATCATGGCCGCGGTCAGCGCCGATCTTCCGACCGTCGTCATTCCCGTCGGGCCGATGGTGGTGGGTCACCATAAGGGCGAAGTGCTCGGCGCCTGCACCGATTGCCGGCGCTTGTGGGCTAAATATCGCGCGGGTGAAATCGACGATACCGAGATCGAGGCCGTCAACGGCCGGCTCGCGCCATCGGTCGGCACGTGCATGGTGATGGGCACTGCCTCTACCATGGCCTGTATCACCGAAGCGCTCGGCCTGTCGCTGCCGATGAGCGCGACGATTCCCGCGCCGCATGCCGAGCGGTTTCGTTCCGCGGAGGCGAGCGGCAAGGTGGCGGCAGCGATGGCCAAGGCCAAGGGACCGCGGCCAAGCGAGATATTGACGACGGCTTCGTTCCGAAATGCGCAAGTCGTGTTGCAGGCGATCGGCGGTTCGACCAACGGTCTCATTCATCTGACCGCGATTGCCAGCCGCACGGCGCACAAGATCGATCTCGAGGCGTTCGACCAGCTCGGCCGTGAGGTGCCGGTGCTGGTGGACCTAAAGCCATCGGGCGAGCACTACATGGAGCATTTCCATCACGCCGGCGGGGTGCCGAAGCTGATGGCGCAGCTTGGCGATCTCATCGATCTCAATGCCAAAACGGTCACCGGCCAAACGTTGCGCGATGTTGTCGCTGGTGCCGAAGACGTGCCGGGGCAGGATGCGATCCGTCCGCGCAATGATCCAATCAAGTCGGAAGGTGCGATGGCGGTGCTGCACGGCAACCTTGCGCCGCGTGGCGCCGTGATCAAGCAATCGGCGGCAAGCCCGAAGCTGCTGCAGCATACCGGACGCGCCGTGGTGTTCGAATCCGTCGAGGACATGACGCTGCGGGTCGACGATCCCGCACTCGAAATAAATGCCGATGACGTGCTGGTGCTGCGCAACGCCGGGCCGAAGGGCGCACCCGGCATGCCTGAGGCCGGCTATCTGCCGATCCCGAAAAAGCTCGCGCGCGGCGGCGTGAAGGACATGGTGCGGATCTCCGATGCGCGGATGAGCGGCACGGCGTTCGGCACCATCGTGCTGCACATCACCCCGGAATCGGCCGTCGGTGGTCCACTCGCCCTGGTGAAAAACGGCGACATGATCCGGCTCGACGTCGCAAAACGCAGCATTGATGTTTTGGTCGATAATGCCGAACTTGAAAAGCGCCGCGCGGCGCTTCCACCTGCCGTGACGCCGGATTGGGCGAAGCGCGGCTACGCGTATCTGTTCAACGAGACGATCCTGCAAGCCGACGAAGGCTGCGATTTCGATTTCATGCGGGGCAAGGGGAAGAGATAGGCTTCGCCTGGCCTACCCCGGGGTGTTCTGGACCAGCCCGCCTGGATCAGCCGGTTGTTATCCGAATTATCGACAATCGTCGGCCGGTCGGCCCGGGATCGCCCAATGTGGCGCTGGATAGCTGATGTTTTATTGACAATCCGTCAGCGTTGATGGGATGATCGCGACAATCAAAACGGGGGAAATGTCGCGATGCTCAATCCAGCAAAGATTATTGGTGGGGCGGTTGCCGCCACCATGATGCTGTTCGCCGCCGGCGCCAGCGCGCAGGAAGTGAAGCATTATAGGTTCGCCCACGATCAGCAGCTCAATTCGGGCTACAGCATCGCCTACGACATCTTCTCCGCCAGACTCAAGGAGCTGAGCAAGGGTACGATGCTGGTCGATCAATACCCCGGCGCGCAGCTTGGGCAGGAGCCACAGCTCCTGCAGCTCGTGAAAGCAGGCGACCTTGATCTTGCCATCGTATCATCGGCGAATACCTCAACTATTTCGCCGCAGGCTGGCGTCATGTCGCTGCACTTCCTGTTCCGTTCGGAAGAACACAATATCAAGTCGCTCGGCGACGAGAAGGTGTTCGAGGCGGTTCGCGACATGATCGACGGCACCACGCAGGGCATTCATGCCATCGCTCTGGGCACGCAAGGCTTCCGGCACATGTATGGCAAGCGGGAAGTGCGCAAGCCGGAGGATTTGAAGGGGTTGAAAGTTCGCGTCCAGGCGACCGCGACCGAAGACATGATGTTTCCCGCCTACAGCGCTCAGACCGTGCATATGCCTTTCGGGAGCGTCTACACCTCCTTGCAGACCGGTGTGATGGACTTCGGTGAAAACGCCGTCAATGTCTATCTGATCAACAAGCACTATGAAGTCGCTCCCGTTTTGTCGATGACCGGGCACGAGGCCAATAATTGTATCTTGTGGATCAGCGACAAGCTTTGGCAAAGCCTCAGTGCCGACCAGAAGCAATGGGTGATGACTGCTGCCCGAGACGTCAGCGTGCAGGAGCCGAAGCGAGCCTTCGATCTCGAGCACACCGCCGCGACGAAACTCGAGAAGATGGGTGTCAAGATCGTCGCCGACGTCGACAGGGCGAGCTTTCAGAAAATCGCCGATCCCTATCTCGACAAGCTCGCCAAGGAGCTCGGCCCGCACGCCGACAAGATCAAGACGCTGATCCGGGCGATCAATTAGTTCCTCATGGTGAGGAGCGCGCACTTAGCGCGCGTCTCGAACCATGAGGCCGAGATACGGGCCTCATCCTTCGAGACGCGGCCGAAAGGCCGCTCCTCGGGATGAGGGTTGTCTGCTCTTCCGCTATCACTTGGAATAACGATGTCCATTGCCGACAAACTGGTGCTGCAACGGCAGCATCATCTGAAATGGCGCTCGTTCGACAGGCTCGAATTGATTCTGATGATCGTCTGCGGCGTGCTGTGTTTCGGCTTCTCGTTATCGGTGACGGCGGACATCGTCACCCGAACCATCGGGAGCCCATGGCTGTGGCTGCAGGAGGCCACCTCCACGTTGTTCATCTATGCCATCTTCATCGGCACCGCGGTCGCTACCCGCCGCAACGATCATCTTTACCTGACGGCCATTTCCGAGGCGATGCACGGAACGCCGCGGCTGATCGTCGAGATCATCATC
>JBJMTR010000119.1:0-9671 GCA_045811565.1 Bradyrhizobium sp. | reverse complement strand
GCCCCGCGCGGAATGGTGCCGTCCATGCAGAGATAGTCCGGCGAAATCCGGCCGACCGCCGGGAAGGCGGCCTTGCGGCCGGCCCAGAACAGATTGCGTTCGGTCTCGGAGTTGGAGATCTGGCACGTCGTCGAGCCGCAGCGTTGCGCGATCGCCTCGACCCGCCGGATCAGCTCGTCGACCTCCACGCCCGGGCCGTCGAGTTCGATGATCAGCAGTGCCTCCACATCGAGCGGGTAGCCGGCATGGACAAAGGCTTCCGCGGCGTGGATCGCAGGCTTGTCCATCATCTCCATGCCGCCCGGGATGATGCCGGCGCCGATGATTTCAGCCACGCATTGGCCGGCGGCCTCGACTTCTGCGAAGCCGACCATCAGCGCCCGCGCCGTCTCCGGCTTCTGCAGGATCCGCACCGTGATCTCGGTGATGACGCCGAGCAGCCCTTCGGAGCCGGTGATGATGCCCATCAGATCGTAGCCGCTATTTTCCGCGGATTTGCCGCCGATGCGGATGATCTCGCCGTTCATCAGCACGATCTCGCAGCCGAGCACGTTGTTGGTGGTCATGCCGTATTTCAGGCAGTGCACGCCGCCGGAATTTTCCGCGACATTGCCGCCGATCGAGCAGGCGATCTGCGACGACGGATCGGGCGCGTAATAAAAGCCCGCATGCGCCACCGCCTGGCTGATGGCGAGATTGGTGACGCCGGGTTCCGTCACCACCACGCGGTTGTCAAAATCGATCTCGCGGATGCGCTTGAACTTGCCGAGCCCCAGCAGCACGCCGTCGGCCAGCGGCAACGCGCCGCCGGACAAGGAAGTACCGGAGCCGCGCGGGACGACCTTGATGCCGTGCTCGAAGCAATACTTCAGCACCTTTGAGACCTGCGCGGTGGTATCGGGCAGCACCACGACCATTGGTGGCTGGCGATACGCGGTCAGCCCGTCGGACTCGTAAGCCAGCATTTGGGCTGGCGTATCGATCACCCCTTCGCCCGGCACAATCGCGCGCAGGGCGGCGACGACGTCGCTGCGACGATCCAGAACCGCCTGATCGGAAGCGGGCATCATGATGGCCATGCGTGTCCTCCAGGCCCGCGCTTAATCGATTTTCTCACGATAAATCAAGCACGTCTACGCGCGTTTGGGTAGGCCACCAAGGAAGCATGGACAGACGGCCAGATCGGCTGTTCATTGGTCAAAAACCGCATTCCCATGAAACTCGTCAACGTTTCGTGGCTTGTCCACTCCGAGCCGGCCATGCCACAACCAGACACACTCCACCCGGGAAGAAACAAAGAGCATCCTATGAAAAAAATCACCTTGAGCGCGCTGATCGTGTTCGGCGCAATGGCCGCAGCATCGAGCGCGCTGGCGCAGGACGTCGCGGCCGGCAAGACCTCCTTCAACAAGTGCATGGCCTGCCATACGATCGGCGAAGGCGCCAAGAACAAGGTCGGCCCCGTGCTCAACGGGTTGGACGGCCGCAAGTCCGGCACGGTCGAGGGCTATTCCTACTCCGACGCCAACAAGAATTCCGGCATCACCTGGAGCGAGGCTCAATTCAAGGAATACATCAAGGACCCGAAGGCCAAGATTCCCGGCACGAAGATGGCGTTTGCAGGCATCAAGAACGAGAAAGAGATCAACGATCTCTGGGCGTTCATTTCGCAATACGACAAGGACGGCAAGACGAAGTAAGGAGTCTCCCGCGAGGGCCGTCCAGTGCTTCGGGTCGGCCGCCGCCATGGCCCTTGCGGCAGCATCCGCGTTGCCTAAGCCAGCGTATGGACTATCACCGGCCCGGCCATTGCCGTTGCGGGCCCTGTGAGCAGGGGCGCAAGATCCTGCTCAATCCACGCAAGCGCCCGCTTGTTTGACTCCTCAGCTCCCGCATAATTGTTGAAGAGGCTGATCGCGACCACGGTGTCGTCGGGCGCATAAACCACGTAGTAGCCCATGAAACCCTCGACATCACTGATGATCGGGATAGCTCCCTCCTTGATCCGGCGTGCCAGCTCTTCGGCCATGCCGGCCTTTGCCTTGCCCTGACGAATGGCGGCGTACATGGAGCCCTCCCTCACAATGGGCTGCCCGAGATCGGCGATTCTTACCAACGCGCATGATGGGCGGGCCGAGCAGCGGGATCCCGCGCGCGCAGGATATTATCTCATCCGACGCGACCAGGCCATCTAGCGCCTCGCCGCCGCCGTGCTCCGAGCCATCCCGCCGATCATGGCCTCAATCTCGGAAATTACGAGGTCGGGCACCGCGTTCTGCACCATGTGACCGACGCCGGGCAGCACGGTCAGCTTGGCGTTCGGCACAGTGGCGGCGAGCGGGCGCGAATGGATATTGGTCGATACCGTCTTGTCGGCGTCTCCGGCGATGATGGTGACCGGCGCCATGATCTCCGCGTAGCGCGGCGCCTGCTCCGAGACCGCCGCCTTCAGCGTCACCAGGTCCCGCGCATTGGCGATAAATTCGCGCGGCCGCAGCAATAGCGGCGTCGCGGAATTTTTCACAAACCCATCCGGCATCGTCTGCGGCAGGAACACGCCGCGGGCACCGGGCGCCGCGAGAAAATAGCCGAGCGGCAGTGTGATGGTGTACGCCAGCAGCGGGCCGATCACCGGCGTGGCAATGAGCTTGTTATATTGCCCGACGCCACCGCGCCACGGATAGGCAACGGGCGCCAGCATCACCAGACCGGCCAGGCGCTTCGGATAGTCCAGCGCAATCCGAGCGCCCAGCGCACCGCTCCAGGAGTGCACCACGAAGATCGCTTCGCGCACGTCCAGCTTTTCGAGCGCCTCATCGATCATCCGGCCCTGAGCGGAAGGCGTGGAATCCGAGAAGCTTCCGCGCGTGCTCCAGCCATGGCCGGGCCGATCGATCAGGATGACGCGATGGTTTTGCGCGAGCCTGTCCCCGAGTGGCTGTCGCATCACCTGAAGATTCGAGCTCGCGCCATGCAGCATAACCACCGGCGGGCCGGCGGCGTCGCGCGGGCCGATGTCGATGACGTGCAACGTCGCTCCGGTGACCTCGATCATCTGGCCTTGCGCGGGGAATGCACGCTGCAGCAGCAAAACACCGGCCTGCGTGGCCAGCGCCAGAACCGCCAGCGCCGCCACCACCATCACTGTCACCATCGAAATTGCCCGGATGATCTTTGGCACCGGCGAGCTACGGCCGCAGCCGGTGCGGGTTTCGCGGCGATTGGTTGGCCCGTTTCCATCACACCAACCGCGATGAGTTTTCCACAGCGCGCCAATCCTGTGGATAGCGGGTTCATACCAGCGTCATCAGCTTTTTCATACATTGCCGCCGGTTTTTTGCCACGAGACGCGCCGCTTGATCGGGGCGGAAGAGGCCTGACCTGTCCACATAATCCACAGGAACAGGAAACCGCACCAAAGGTTCACTAGGATTATTATTGGAGGGCTTTTCAATGATTTCCGATCTAAGCGAAGCGACCATCGACCAGATCGTGGCAAGCTGTAATGGCGATCTCCGCGGCGCCCTGAGGGCGTTGCTGCTTGTCAATGAGCAGTTGGAGGCTGAGCTCCAGCAGGTCTATGCGACGGCTGCCCGAGACGAGCTGGTGCGCGACGGCAAGCTTCTGCACTAGCCCTTTCCGTTCTGGTTGAATCAGAACTGGGCTCCAGCGTCTTGTTTTAACGTGTTTTCTACACGCGAGCCGGTGTCCACTGCGCTCGAAAACGCCCTAACCCGGTCGGCCCTCATCCGCCGCTTGGGTGGCAGGGTCCTCCTTCGGGCAGGCATTGATCGTTGAGCGGGCGAGCCTGGCATCGTCGAGCGATTTGTAGGGACCGGACCCGAACCAGATATTTCCGCCGACGAGTCCGTCGATGACGGGATTGCTGGTCACGATATCGCAGCTGTTGGTGGCGCGATTGCCGACCACCCAATAGAGCCCGTCTGCGCGGCAGATCGCTCCGGTCGCGACAATCATCGCGCCAGCCAGCAGCAATGATTTCATGGCTTCGCTCCACGACTAATCCAGGCGTGTAAGAGCGCGTTTGCGAGAAACGTTCCTGTCTGCAACGGACCGTCGGAAATCGTGGTTAACCGCGCGAATTCAGATATCGCGGCCTTCGACCTTTTCGCTGAGCTGCTTCACCAGCTCCGGCACCTTTTCCAGGTGCGGATTTACCGCGAGCGCCTTGCGGAAGGCGTCAAGCGCACGTTTGTCGTCGCCGATGTCCTGCATGATCATGCCGAGGCCCGCCAGCGCGCCGAAATGACGGGGTTCACGGATCAAGACCTGCTGAATGTCCTCGAGCGAATGGGCATAGTCGTTCTTCAGGTAATAGATCGTCGCTCGCCGGTTCCAGCCCTCGATATAGTCGGGACGCACTTTTACAACCGCATCGAGCAGTTTTAGCGCGACCTCGATGTTCTGGGCGTCCATAGCCGCCTTGGCGCGCATCATTAGAAGCGCCGCCGTATCGCTGGGCGTCTGCAGCCACTGCGCCCAGATCCGTGCCTCCACGTGCTTGGCACTGGTCTCATCGGGAGCGGCCTTCAGCGCGCCGAACAGGAAATCCAAGCCACGCGTTCGATCGCCGCCAACTTTCGGCAGCTTGCTCGGGGCTTCCGGCAGTTTCTTCTGCTGTTTGGGCGGCGGGATGACGTGCGGATCATTCTGGGCGAATGCCATCGTGGGCACTGCCGCGATCATCGCAGCGAGGATCGTTCGTCGGAGATTGCGCAGCTGAAGGAATCTCGGAGCCATCACCGAAGTCTAGACGCACAACATCGCGCTGCAAAGCAGCGATGCGTCAAAGAGCTGTGAGCGAGGCGGTTTGCGCTGACCCGAAAGGATCAATCAGCCCTGACGCGCCTTGAAGCGGCGCTGCACCTTGTTGATCACGTACACCCGGCCCTTGCGGCGGACCAGACGGTTGTTGCGGTGGCGGCCGCGCAGCGATTTCAGCGAGTTACGGACCTTCATGGGACAATCCTGATGCGTTGAAAGGCCGTGCTGGAGGCCGAACCTTGTTACCAACCCGAAAGTGGCAAATGAGACTTTCCCCGCCAGCGGCCGTGCCGCCCGGGACGGGGCGCTTTCTAGGCCAAGGCGCCCTCAAATGTCAATCCAAATGGGCCGTCTCAGGCCGCTTCTGCTGCTTGGCGTGGCGTTGATCCGCCAGCGGGGAGATTGAAATCCCTGGCAAATTCAGGCCAGCGGGAACTCGACCATGGCTTCGCCGGTCGCCACCTTCTCTTCATTCTGGTTGCGCACCATTACGTCGATCATGACCCAGCGCGACTTTTTGGTGGTCTGCTTGGATTTGACGACGCCAGAAGGCTGGATGATGTCGCCGGGCCGGACCGGCTTGACCCATCTCGTCTCAAGCCGGCGGTGGATCGCACCTCGCGGATAGGCCCAGTCGGTGATCATCCGCGAGATCAGCCCGAAATTGTTCATGCCGTGCATGATGATGCCGCCGAAACTGGTCTTGCCGAAATTACCCTTCATGTACTCGTCGTCGAGATGCAGCGGATTGTAGTCGAGCGAGGCATCGCAAAAGAGGCGGATGGATTCGCGGCTGACGGCGAATTTCGGTCCGTCGATGGCATCTCCGGCGTTCAGGTCTTCGAATGTGGTCGTCATGATCCCCTCCCCTTACATCGGCCGGATCGTCCAGCCGCGGCCGGAGCAGATCACCTCGCCGCGCTGGTTGAAGAAGACGTTGTCGTGCACCACGAAGAGCCGCTCGCGCTTGATGAACTTGTCGAGCGCGCGGGCCTCCAGCCGGATGACGTCGCCGGGACGCGCCGGAATGTTGTAGCTCCAGGATTGGCCGGCATTGACCGTGCCGGGAGAGCGCATCCAGTCATCGGCCGGGGTGCAGGAGAACATCAGCAGGATATGGATCGAGGGCGGTGCTATCAGCCCGCCATAGCGGGTCGTCTTCGCATAGGCCTCGTCGAAATAGATCGGGTGGGTTTCGCCGACCGCCCTGCAGTAGAGTTCGATGGCTTCCTTGGTCAGCGTATAGGGAATAGTCTTGCGCGGGTCGCCGGGGACGATGTCATCCCAGACCTTTCGCAGATTGGCGTCCTTCCAGAAATCGGTCTCGAAGGCCTGGGCCTGCGCCATCTCATCCTCCCTGTTCCGCCGTATGTTTCTGCCGCCTTGCCGAATTTGTTATATAGTATAATCAATTTCCAAAGCCGAAAAATCAAGCGGGAAAACCCAGATGCCCAAGCTCAAACTGCCAGATATCGAACGCGTCGTCGCCATCGACATTCATACGCATGCCGAAGAGCCCTGCGGCATGCACGGCGACGACGGCTATGACCATTTCCAGGCGCAGATGGCCGAATACTTCAAGTCGCCGCACAAGCATCCGCCGACGGTACCGGAAACCGCGGCCTACTACCGTTCCAAGAAAATCGCGGCCGTCATCTTCCCGGTCGATGCTGAGCGCGAGACCGGATTCCGCCGCTACAACAATTACGAGATGCTGGAAGTAGCTTCCGAAAATCTCGACGTGCTGATCCCCTTCGTCAGCATCGATCCGCACAAGGGCAAATTAGGGGTGCGCGAGGCACGCAAGCTGATCGAGGAATACGGCGTCAAAGGTTTCAAATTCCATCCGACCATGCAGGGTTTCTATCCCAACGACCGCATGGCCTATCCGCTATACGAGGCGATCAATGACGGCGGCGCGATCGCGCTGTTTCATACCGGGCAGACCGGCGTCGGAAGCGGCATGCCCGGCGGCATGGGGATGCGCCTGAAATATTCCAACCCGATTTACATGGACGACGTGGCGGCGGATTTTCCGGACCTGAAGATCATCCTCGCGCACCCGTCCTTTCCCTGGCAGGAAGAGGCGCTGTCGGTCGCGACCCACAAGCCGAACGTCTATATCGATCTCTCCGGCTGGTCGCCGAAATATTTCCCGCCGATCCTGGTGCGCTACATTAATTCGATCCTGCAGGATAAAATGCTGTTCGGCTCGGACTGGCCGGTGATCACGCCGGACCGCTGGCTGTCGGATTTTGCAAAACTCGAGATTCGCGACGAGATCAGGCCAAAGGTGTTGAAGGCCAACGCGCGGAAGATTTTGGGTATATAGCGCAGCCGATTTTCGAAGGGTGCAGCCGTGACCATCAAAGCCGTCGTGTTCGATGCCTATGGCACGCTCTATGACATTCAGTCGGTCGCCGCCGTCACGGAGCAGGCATTTCCAGGCTATGGCGAGATCATCACGCAGGTCTGGCGCGTCAAGCAGCTGGAGTATAGCTGGCTGCGCTCGCTGATGCGGCGCTACCAGGATTTCGCGGTGGTGACGCGCGACTCGCTCGCCTACACGCTGCGCTGTCTTGGACTGCAATATGATGCCGGCGCGTTCGAGCGCATCATGGAGAAATATCTGCATCTCGATCTCTACCCGGATGCGATTGCTTCGCTTTCGGCGATGAAGAACAAGAAGCTCGCCATTCTTTCGAACGGCAGCCCCGACATGCTCAACACGCTGGTAAAGAACAGCGGACTTGATCGTCTGCTGGATGCGACCATCAGCGTTGATGCCAATAAGATTTTCAAGCCGAGCCCCGAAGCCTATAGCTTGATCGAATCGATCCTTCAGGTGCCGCCTTCGCGCGTGCTATTCATCTCGTCAAACCCGTGGGACGCCTGCGGCGCCAAGGCGTTCGGGCTGAACGTCGCCTGGATCGAGCGGGTGACGCCGGAAGCCATGGCGCTGGCCTGCGTCAAAAGCGACCTGGTGCCGCCGCTTACGATGTTCAAGGCGATCCGCACGCAGATGGATGAACTCGGGCTCGAGCCTGATTACCGCATCCACGCCCTGTCCGAACTGCCTGGCCTGGTCGCCGCGCATGAGTCTTGAATATGAGTCTTGAATCCGTGCGTGCCTTCTTCGCCGAGAAGGCGCCAGAAATTTCCGTGATCGAATCCCCGACGAGCTCGGCGACGGTGGCGCTGGCAGCTGAAGCCTATGGCGTCGAGCCCGCTAGAATCGCGAAAACACTGTCGCTTCGGATCGGCGAACGCGTGATGCTGATCGTCGCCAGTGGTACGTCGCGGATGGACAACAAGAAGGTGAAGGCGCTGTTCGGCGGTAAGGCAAAGATGCTGGGGCTTGACGAAGTCGCCGATATCACTGGCCACGAGGTCGGTGGCGTCTGTCCGTTCGGGCTCAAGACGCCGCTGCCGGTCTATTGCGATATTTCATTGAGAGCGTTCGACATCGTCGTACCGGCTGCAGGTTCGACCCATAGCGCGGTACGGATCACGCCGGCACGGATGGCTGAACTGACTTCCGCCGAATGGATCGATGTTTGCGAGCATCGGTCCGAGCGCGAAACGCCGGCCTACTCGTCGTCGTAATAAGGCCTGGGTTGCACCGGCGCTGGCTGCACCGGCGGCGCGGCGCGAGCACGTGGCAGCGTTGGTTGGGGTCCCCGTGGCGTCTGCGACGGCGCGTTGGCGTTGGACTCGAACACCGCCCGGCAATTATTTGAGAGCTGCGGCGTATTCTGCCGCAAACACGCCACGATCCGGCTAACATCCGGTATCTGATCGCCGCACAGGCGCCAGACATCGGGCGTGCAGGCCATCTGCTGTTCCCAGGTTCCGCGATATTCCTGGGCGAGGACTGCGTGCTGAGCGGCCATTCCGCTGCTGACCACTATTGCAATACTCAAGACAATCCGCGGCGTTCGCATCCGGATCCCCTTCTTCGAACCTAGAATTCAAATGGCGCGCGGGTTCCACGCGGCTCGCTGATGCCCAAGCCTGCCCAATGAATGAGACCGAGCAAGGTTCGCGCCGGACAACAAAATGTGAAGGGGTTCCCTATTCCACTTTTCCGATTTTCTTCACCGCCGCGATCAGCCGCGCGCTGTCATCCGCGACGAATTTGGAGAATTCCGGCGCGTCGAGATAAGCGACCGGGCTGCCGGCGGTCTCAAACGTCTTGATGACCTCAGGCGCTTTCACCGCTTGCGCCATAGCTTCACGCAAGCGCGTCATGAGCGGCGCTGGCAGCGCGTTTTGTGCGAACAGCCCGGCCCAGATGTAGAATTCGACATCCTGGTAGCCGAGCTCCTTGAAGGTCGGCAGATCGGGGAAGCTGGCGATACGCTCGGCGCCCCAGTTCGCGAGCACGCGCATCTTGCCGTCATCGACCTGCTGCTTCAGCGTGCCCGGCGCCGACGCCAGCGCCTGCACCGTGCCGCTCAACAGCGCCGTCAGCGCCGGACCGGCGCCGCGAAACGGCACGTGCAGCAATTTGATGCCGGCGCTTGCCGCGAACATCTCCATCGCGACGTGCAGCGTGCCGTACGGACCGGACGAGCCGTAGGGAATTTGTCCGGGACGTTTCCTGGCGTCATCGACAAAATCCTGCAGCGTCTTCCATGGCGCCGATGCCGGCACCGCAAGCAGCGTGGGATCGGCGAGCACCCGCGCGATCGGCGCGAATTGCGAGACCTCATAAGCCACCGGACGATCGAACAGCCGGTCGGCTTCGGGCAGCACCGCCAGCGACGACAGCGTCATCAACAACGTGTAGCCGTCAGGCTCGGCGCGCGCCGCCGCCGCATTGCCAATCGACCCACCGGCGCCGCCGGCACGGTTATCGACGATGACGGGTTTACCCAAAATTC
>JBJMTR010000118.1:0-6046 GCA_045811565.1 Bradyrhizobium sp. | reverse complement strand
GCAAGGTTTGATCGGGCGTACCGCGCCTATACCGGCGCCTGTTCCTCCCCGCCGCGCTAGTTCCTCACCACCACCGTGGTGCCGACCGAGACGCGGCTGTAGAGGTCGGTCACGTCCTCGTTGGTCATGCGGAAACATCCCGATGAAACCGCCTGTCCGATCGTCTCCGGTTCGTTCGAGCCGTGGATGCGATAAAGTGTTGAGCCGAGATAGATGGCGCGTGCGCCGAGCGGATTCTCGAGGCCGCCGGCCATGTGGCGCGGCAGGTCGGGCCGTCGCCGCAGCATCTGCGACGGCGGCGTCCAACTCGGCCATTCCCTCTTGGCGGTGATGCGGTGGGTTCCGCTCCAGCGGAAACCGTCGCGGCCGACGCCGATGCCGTAGCGCAGCGCCTGACCGTTGCCGAGCACGAGATAAAGCCGCCGCTCGGCAGTGTTGATGATGATGGTGCCGGGCGCGTAGTTGCCGGGATAGATCACGGTCGCGCGCGCGATCGGGCTTACGCCACCGCCGCCGCTGAAGAAATTGGGGCCACCGCCCATGATGTCGCGCGAGTCGAAGCCGAAACCTTGGGCCTGCGCATGGCCTGTACCGGCCAGCATGATCAGCGCCGCAAACAGCAAAGCCAGAGCCCGGATCATTTTCTCCCCCGCGAAAAATAACGGTACCGGCGAGAAAGGCCATAACTGCCCGGAATTCGCAAGCCACCGCGGCGTGAGCATGCGCCATTTTCCGAAGCTGCGGTTAAAAAAGGCAACACACCAGAGGCGATGGCAGCAATGTCCCGTTAAACCTTTGACGAAAGGGGTGAAGAATGGTTGATCTGGCGTGGGCTTGAAAGAACATCGCAAGCGGGAGCGAGAGCATGAATGGTGCGGAAACTCTGGTGCGGACATTGGTCGCGGGCGGCGTTGACGTCTGCTTTACGAATCCCGGCACCTCCGAGATGCATTTCGTCGCCGCGCTGGACCGGGTCGAAGGCATGCGGTGCGTGCTCGGCCTGTTTGAGGGCGTGGTGACGGGGGCGGCCGACGGCTATTTCCGCATGAAGGGCACGCCGGCTTCGACGCTGCTGCATCTCGGACCGGGCCTCGCCAACGGCCTTGCCAATCTCCACAACGCCAAGAAGGCCAATTCCGGCATCGTCAACATCGTCGGTCAGCACGCGACCTATCACATCGGATATAACGCCCCGCTGACCTCCGATATCGAGGGGCTGGCGCGGCCGATGTCGGCCTGGGTGCGGACCTCGCCCGACGCGAAATCCGTCTCGGCGGATGGCGCCGCGGCGATCGCCGCGGCCAGGAACGCGCCGGCGCAAATCGCTACCCTTATTCTTCCCGCCGATACCGCCTGGAATGAGGCCGACGGCATTGCGCAAGTGCCTGCCGAAAGCCAGCGCGCCAATTATTCCGTGCAGGCCGTGGACCATGCCGCGAAAGTCCTGCGCGGCGGCGGCGCGCAGACGCTGCTGCTGCTGACCGGCAGCGCGCTCACCGAACACGGACTGGCGCTGGCGGCGCAGATATCGGGCAAGACCGGCTGCAAGGTGATGGGCCAGACCTACAATCCGCGGATGGCGCGCGGCAAGGGGCGGTTCTCGATCGATCGCATCCCCTATGTGATCGAGCAGGCGCTGCCGATTCTCAAGGACTTCAAGAATATCGTTCTGCTCGAGACCAACGACCCCGTTGCGTTCTTTGCCTATCCGAATAAGCCGAGCATGCTCAAGCCCGAGGGCTGCGAAGTGCATCGCATGACCTCGATCGGCGAAAATTCCGTCGCCGCGCTCGAAGCGCTCGCCAGCGCACTTGGCGCCAAGCCACAGGATGTGAAGCCGCAAAAGATGGTCGAACTGTCGAAGCCGACCGGCGCACTGACCCATGCCTCAATCGCGCAGGCGATCGCGATGGCGATCCCGGAAAATGCCATCGTGGTCGACGAATCCATCACCACCGGCCGCGGCTTCTTCCCGCCGACTGCGGTCGCCGCGCCGCATGACTGGCTGCAGAACATGGGCGGCTCGATCGGCTTCTCGACGCCGGTCGCAACGGGCGCCGCGGTGGCGTGCCCCGATCGCAAGGTGATCTGCATGGTCGGCGACGGCAGCGCGATGTACACGCTGCAATCGTTGTGGACGCAGGCGCGCGAAAACCTCAACGTCGTCACGATCGTGTTCGCGAACCGCATCTACCAGATCCTGCGCGGCGAATTCGACGGCGTCGGCGCCGGCGAGCCGGGCCAGCGCGCGCTCGATATGCTCAGGATCGATCGTCCGACCATCGACTTCGTCTCGCTCGCCAAGGGCATGGGCGTGCCGGGCCGTGCGGTCGCCAATGTCGACGACTTCAACAAGGCGCTCGCCGAAGCCATCGCCGAACCGGGACCGCAGCTGATCGAAGTGCAGATGTAAGGACCATCGTTGGACTGACGCGCGTGCGGTGCCTAAGATGTTCAAGTCGGAGGCCAAATGCAGACCGAGCTCGACAAGGTCGTAACCGCGCTTGGGGAGTTCTACGCGAGCGAAGCCTTCCTGCTCGAAAGGGATCTTGGAGAGCGCGCGCTGACACACCGGCTGGCCGTGTATTTGGAAAAACACTTTTCGGGTTGGGAGGTCGATTGCGATTACGACCGGCTCGGCGAACGCACGCTGCGGCTTCCGCATGGAACGACGATCTCCAGCGACGATCACCTCGCAAAATCTGCTTATCCCGATATCGTCGTGCACCAGCGCGAGATCCCCAACAATTTGCTCGCAATCGAGGTCAGGAAGGCGGCCAATCATCAACCGTTGGAACATGACCAGCACAAGCTGCGAGCGCTGACCGATCCGCACTTGTGGTTCGCCTACTGGATCGGCGTGCTCGTGACGCTCGGCAAGCACCACGTTACAGCGTCGGAGGTCTATACCAGCGGCGTTATCGATCGCTCGTTGTCCGGCTGGTTCTCGGAAAGACTGAAGGAAGCCGGCTTGGGCGCCAGCTAGCGGCCAGTGAAATCTAACGCCCATGAATACAAGAGGTTGGCAATGAGATCTGCCCTGACTCGATTGATCCTGACCATCGCCCTTGTCATCGTGACCCAGCAGGCGCGGGCCGAGACCGCCTCCGTGCCGTCGGTCGAGTCCATTCTCGCCAATCCCAAGGTCGTCAAGACGCTGGAGGATATCAGGAACGATGACGAGCGCGCGCTCGCCGAGCAGAAGCGCATCACCGAAATCCCGTCGCCGCCGTACAAGGAAACAGTCCGCGCTGAATATTACCAGAAGCGGATGCAGGAACTCGGCTTCAAGGATGCCGCAATCGATGCCGAGGGCAATGTGATCGCCTTGCGCAAGGGCACGGGCGGCGGCCGGCCGAAGCTCGTGGTGTCGGCGCATCTCGATACGGTATTCCCGGAAGGCACGGATGTCACCGTAAAGGAAAAAGATGGCGCCATTCTCGCGCCCGGCATTGGCGACGATTCGCGCGGGCTGGCGGCATTGCTGTCGCTGATCAAGGCGATGAACGCGAACGAGATCGCCACCGTCGGCGACATCATGTTCGTCGGCACGGTCGGTGAGGAGGAACTCGGCAACCTCAGAGGCGTGAAGGCGCTGTTCCGCGATCACACCGACATCGACGGCTTCATCTCGATCGATGGCCTCGGCATCACCCGCGTCGTCAACCAGGGTACCGGGAGCCATCGCTATGAATTGATCTTCAAAGGACCCGGCGGGCACTCCTTCCAGGAGTTCGGCCTGCCAAGCGCGATCCACGCCATGGGCCGGGCGATTGCCAGGATTTCCGACCTTGAGACGCCGTCCGATCCAAAAACAACCTTCACCGTCGGCACCGTGAACGGCGGCACCTCGGTCAACGCCATTGCCGCCGAGGCGCGGATGGCGGTCGACATGCGCTCGAATTCGACCGAGGAACTCTTGAAGCTCGAGGCGCGCCTGCTCGATCTCGTCAAGCAGGCGGTGGCGGAAGAAAACGCGCGCTGGAAATCCGACAAGATCAGCGTCGAGATCAAGCTGATCGGCGATCGCCCCGCCGGCATCGTCGCGATGGATTCGCCGATCGTGCAGGCGACGCAACGGGCGGTGGCCACCGTCACTCGCGCGCCGCGCGTGACCTTTGCCGGCTCGTCCACCGACTCCAATCTGGCGATGTCGCTCGGCATTCCCGCCGTGACCATCGGCGGGGGCGGCGAGGGCGGCAATTGGCACTCCCGCAACGAATGGTACAAGCCGATTGACGCTTACTTCGGCCCGCAAAATGCGCTGTTGACGATTCTGATGCTGACCGGGGTCGATGGCCTCACGAAACCGGCGCTGCAGGTGAGGCAAAATAAGTAGTCCCGTTCCCGATCATGCTCTGGCCGGGATTGCCGGGAACGACAATTCGCACACCAGTCCGTCGGGCTTCCATTGGCGGCTGATCCTGCCGCTCAGGGTGCGGATCAGGCCATCGACGGCCCCGACACCAAATCCTTTCCGCACAGGCCCGGCGATTTTGGGACCACCGGATTCCTTCCAGTGCAGCGAAAGATTGGCGTCATCGATCTGCCAGCTGACCTCGATCTTGCCTGAGGGTCTTGAGAGCGAGCCAAATTTGGCGGCGTTGGTTGCGAGCTCATGCACCGATACCGCGATAGCCTGCGCCAGCGTCGCGGGAAGGCTGATGTCGCCGCCGCTGATGCGGACCCGCTTCGCCCCCTGTGCCGCATAAGGCCGCAGCTCTTCCTCGATGATCGTCTTGATGCTGGCGCCGGTCCAGCGCGACGTCGAGAACAGTCTTTGCACAGTGGCCAGCGCCCTCAACCGGCCCTGGAACGTCGCCTGGAATTCTGCGGCCGTATCGGCCTTCGTCAATCGCAGCATGGCCTGGATGACGGCGAGCAGGTTGTTTGCGCGATGGTCGACCTCCTGGGTCAACAGCATCATTCGCTGTTCGGCCTGCTTGTGCGTGGTGATATCGACGAGCATGTTGACGGCGCCGATCAGTTTGCCGGTATCGTCGCGTAGCGGCGTCGGATAGGGCATGAAGCAGATGCGCGAACCGTCGGGCCGTTCGGCGATCGCCTCGACGTCGCGGACCGGGCGGTTTTCCTTGATCGCGATCGCCATCGGACAATCTTCATGCGGAAGCGGCGTGCCGTCCGGGCGGAACAGCTTCCAGGTCACGCACCACATGTCGCCGATCCTGGGCGTGCGCCCAGCGAATTCGATGCACGCGCGATTGAAGAACGTGACCCGGCCGTTGGCATCGGTGGTGTAGATGGCCGCGGGCAGCGCCTGGAGCAGATCGCGGAATTGTCTCTCATGAAAACTGGTGTCCGCGGCGGAGCCGGAACTGAGCTCGGCGTGGCGTGCCAAAATCTTTTCAATATCCGCTTCTTCCGAATGCCCAAACAAGCTCAGCATCGCGCCTCCCCGCTGCCCACCGTCGTTCAGCGCTAATTCATCTTCAAGGCAAAGGTTCCCCGGGTTTGCCGGAGACCGGCAAAATAGCTGGAGTTGCCGCAAGACGTGTCGGGATCGATCAGCATGCAGCAGACAAGACCTGCCGGGACGATCAGCGTGCTGAGGAGAAGGCCGCCCGAAGCGGCCTTCTCCTCATTTGCCTTACTGCTTGGTGGTGGCTTCGCCGGATTTCCTGGCGGTTTTCTTCGGCTTCTTCTTCGGTGCCATCTTGTCTTTCGTGACGTCGCTCTTGCTCATGTTATCGCTCTGCGCCGCGGGTCCGGTTGTGCCTCCAGTCTTGTCGGACGTTTGTGCCGATACGCTCGACGAGAGGAAGGCGAGGGCAGTGGCAGCGAGGATCAGTGTTCGCATCGATTGGATCTCCCAAGTTGTTCCCGGCGCGCCTCAACGGAACCTGGATGCCCTCGGTTCCGTTGCCGGGATCAGTTATCCGTGAGCGGCGCGTGATTTGCTGGCGCGGCTTCCCCCGAGCGTTCCAGGAGACGCATTCGTCGGCCTCGTGGTTCGAGACGCGCGGCGTGGCCGCGCTCCTCACCATGAGGGTCTGACAGACCTCATCCTGAGGAGCCTGCGCAGCGG
>JBJMTR010000117.1:0-7812 GCA_045811565.1 Bradyrhizobium sp. | reverse complement strand
CCTCCAATCTCGCTCATCTCATCAACGCCGTGCCGATCGATCTCAACGGCATCGCCCCGATCGGCCGCGCGATTTCCACCGCGGGCGGAATTTCGTTCGATGAGCTCGACGCCGATTTCATGATCCGCCGCTTGCCCGGCGTGTTCGCCGCCGGCGAGATGCTGGACTGGGAAGCGCCGACCGGCGGTTACCTGCTGCAGGCGTCCTTTGCCACCGGCGCCGCGGCGGGAAGGGGCGCGTTGAAATGGCTCGGTCCTCATGGTGAGGAGCGCAGCTAAGCTGCGCGTCTCGAACCCATGCGTGGCAACCTTCGAGACGCGCCCCTCAGGATGAGGTCACCGCAGTTTCCCGCGCGCCGCCACCGGTAGCGTGCCGATAATCTCGTCGCCGCGCACCATCACCACCTCGTCCATCATGTTGACGACGACGCAGACGTGGTTGGGCACGATCCGCACGACGTCGCCGACATTGGGACGCGTGTTGCTGCGGGTGAGATCGAGAAAGCCGTGCTCCTCGGCGAAGCGCGCGATTTTGGCTTGCGGATGTTCGAGGATCAGCCCGTGGCCGTCGAGCCCGCCGGTGTCGGAGGTCAGCGTCTTCGAGCCGGCATCGAGAATGCCGCGGTCCGGACCGGCGCGGCTTACGACGGTGGAATAGATGTTCAGCGCGCAATCGTCCCAGCTCGCGACGCCGGCGGCGACCTGCATGCGGTCGTTATAGATGTAGGTGCCCGGCCGATGTTCGGTAGCGCCCTTCAGCTTGCCGACATTCTTGAGATTCGGCGTGCCGCCGGTCGAAACCATCGTCGCGTCGAGCCCATAGGCGCGGACACCAGCCAGCGCTTCATCGAAGAACTGTTGCGCCTCAACCCAGCCGGTCTCGGTCGGGTACAGCATGAAGCCTGCGAACGTCAGCCCTTTTGCTCCCGCGATCCCGCGCGCGAGTGCGATCGCTTCTGCCGGCGTTTCGACGCCGGCACGGTTGCGGCCGGTGTCGCATTCGACGACGACCGAGAGCGGGCGGCCGGAAGTTGCGGCGGCCTGCGGCAGACCGGCGATCACGACCGAATTATCCGCGGCGACAGTGACCTTCGCCTTCGCTTGCAGCGCGCCGAGCCGGGCCATCTTCTCGTCGCCGATCAGGTTGTAGCTGATCAGGATGTCGTCGATTCCGGCATCCGCCATCACCTCGGCCTCGCCGAGTTTCTGGCAGGTGATGCCCCTGGCGCCAGCTGCAATCTGAAGCTTCGCAAGCATTGGGCTCTTGTGGGTCTTGATGTGGGGACGGTTGGCGACGCCGGCCGCATCGCAGGCTGCCTGGATGCGCGCGATGTTACGCTCGACGCGGTCCATGTCGATGACGGCGCAAGGCGTGCCGTATTCCTTGGCGATCCTGGCGGCGAGGGGTGTGGTCATGGGTTAGGCCCGTTCTATCTTTCTGTTTGGCGCCGCAGGACGGGTAGTGCGCAGCGAAACCCATCAAACCTCGCCGATCTCTTGTGATGGGTATCGCTGCGCTCCACCCATCCTGCAGGCTGCTCAGGCCTGTTCAATCTCCTCGCGTAATACTTCGAGCTCCAGCCACCTATCCTCAGCCGCGGTAAGCTCTGTCTGCGCGGTCGCAATTGCAACCGATGCCTCATCAAATTTCTTGCGATCCCTGGCGTAGAGATCGGGATCGTCAAGCGCCCGCTGCTGCCGGGCGATCTCGGCCTGCAATTTGGCGATCGTGTTCGGCAACGTTTCCAGCGCGTGCTTTTCATTGAAGCTCAGCCGGCGTTTTGGCGTGCCCGGCGCGGCAGCTTTGAGTTCTCGTTTTTCTTCGGTAACGGCCGTTGCCTTTGCCGCCTCGCGCTTCAGGTCGGCGCCGCGCTGCGCCAGCATATCGGAATAGCCGCCGGCATACTCGATCCAGCGTCCATTGCCTTCGGGCACGATCACCGAGGTTACCACGCGGTCGAGGAAATCGCGGTCGTGGCTGATCAGGATGACGGTGCCCTCATAGTCCCCGAGCATTTCCTCGAGCACGTCGAGGGTTTCGAGATCGAGGTCGTTGGTCGGTTCGTCCAGCACCAGGAGGTTCGACGGTTTTGCCAGTGCGCCCGCCAGCATCAGCCGGCCGCGCTCGCCACCGGAGAGCACTTCGAGGGGCGTGCGCATCTGCTCC
Source organism: Bradyrhizobium sp. (assembly GCA_045811565.1). GTDB lineage: Bacteria > Pseudomonadota > Alphaproteobacteria > Rhizobiales > Xanthobacteraceae > Bradyrhizobium. Next base: position 5,646 of record JBJMTR010000117.1, on the reverse strand, counting down.
TGCGCGAACAAAAAGTCCTTCATGTAGCTGACGACGTGCTTCGGCCTGCCGCCGACCATCACGTGGTCGCCGCGACCGCCGGTCAGCGCTTCGGCCAGCGTCGATTTCGGATCGAGGCTTTCGCGATGCTGGTCGAGCGTCGCCATTTCGATATTAGCACCTAACCGGATGCTGCCGCTATCGGGCGCATGTGCGCCCGTGAGCAGATCGACCAGCGTGGTCTTGCCGGCGCCGTTCGGGCCGACGACGCCGATGCGGTCGCCGCGCTGGACACGGATTGAAAACCCGTCGACGATTTTGCGGTCGCCGTAGGATTTCGCGATGTTCTTGGCCTCGATCACCATCCGGCCGGATTTCTCGGCTTCTGCGGCCGCAAGATTGGCGTTGCCGGCCGCGCCGCGATAATTCCGCCGCCGGTCGCGCAGCGCGTGCAGGTTGCCGAGCCGCTTGACGTTGCGCTTGCGGCGGCCGGAGACGCCGTATCGCAGCCAATGCTCCTCGTTGACGATCTTGCGGTCGAGCTTGTGCTGCTCGCGCTCTTCTTCCGCGAGCACCTCGTCGCGCCAGGCCTCGAAGGCGGCAAAGCCGCGGTCGATCTGCCTGATCTGGCCGCGATCGAGCCAGGCGGTCGAGCGCGACAGATTCGTGAGGAAGCGGCGATCGTGGCTGATGAGGACGAGCGCGGACCGTCTGCCTTCAAGTTCGGCTTCCAGCCACTCGATGGTCGGAAGATCGAGATGGTTGGTCGGCTCGTCCAGCAGCAGGATGTCGGGCGAGGGCGCGAGCGCTCGCGCGAGCGCGGCGCGGCGGGCCTCTCCGCCGGAGACGTGTGCAGGCTCTTCGTCGCCGTGCAGCCCAAGTTGTTCGAGCAGGAAGCGGGCCTGATAGCGGTCGTCGCCAGGGCCAAGGCCCGCCTCGACATAGGCCAGCGTGGTTGCGTGGCCGGCAAGGTCCGGCTCCTGCGGCAGATAGCGGATGGTGGCGCCGGGCTGCACGAAGCGGCTGCCGCTATCCGGCTCGACCAGCCCGGCGGCAATTTTCAGCAGCGTCGATTTGCCCGAGCCGTTGCGGCCGATCAAAGCGACGCGCTCTTCGGCAGAGACCGAAAGCTCGACGCCGGACAACAGCGGCGTGCCGCCAAAGGTCAGCGCGATAGCTTTCAACTGGATCAGCGGCGGCGCCATCGTTCTAGCTCGGACTTGGCGCCGTTAGATCCGCCCGCCGGCGCTGGATGCGGCGGATGGTCTGATCGAGCGCGGATAGGAACGCCGAGCGATCGCGCGAGGCGAAGGATTTCGGACCACCTGTGACTTCGCCGGCCGAGCGCAAATCGGTCATCAAGTTGCGAACCGCCAGCGTCATGCCGATCGATTGTTCCGTGAACGGCTTGCCGTTCGGCGCGATCACCTCGGCGCCAGCCTTCACGCAGCGGCTCGCGAGCGGGATGTCTGAGGTGATGACGACATCGCCGTGGCCTGCGTGTTCGGCAATCCAGTCGTCTGCGGCATCCATGCCGGAACCCGCCGCGACGCGTTCGATCAGCGGGTCCTGCGGCACGCGGATGAAATTTCCCGCGACCACGCTCACCGGCAGACCGTGCCGGATGGCGACGCGATAGATCTCATCCTTCACCGGGCAGGCGTCGGCGTCGACATAGATGCGGGTAAGGGCTGGGCTGGACGTCATCAGTTTTTGGCGGCTCGTTTGGTGGCCTGCGTGTACTCCATCGCACGGGAAATTGCGAGGAAAACGCACCTTGCCATGGGTCGTTCTTTGCGTACCATTGTTAGAAGAAGAACAGAAACAAGAGGAAACTGCATGACTGACCCGCAAACCTACCGCGTCTCGGCTTACAACACCTCAAAGCAATCCGAAAACAAGATCCATGACGATACCGTGGCGCGGCGGTTCGGCTTCTCAGGCGGGCTCGTCCCCGGCGTCGACGTGATGGCCTATATGATGCACCTGCCGGTCGAAAAATGGGGCCGCGCGTTCCTTGAACGTGGCCTGATCGAGGCGCGTTTCATCAGGCCGGTCTATGACGGCGAAATGGCGGACGTGAAGGGCGAGGAAAGCGACGGCGCGCTTTCAATTCAAGTTCACAGTGGGGGCCAGCTCTGCGCCACGGGTAGCGCGTCGCTGCCTGCGTCGACGCCGACAGTTTCCCTCACGGATTTCAGCGAAGTCGCACCGGTCGCGGAGCGCAAGCCGGTCAATGCTTCCTCATATGAAGTTGGCAAGTGGCTGGGCACACTGCCTCGCGCGTGGGCCGGCGATGCCGCAACGGAATATCTCAGAGATATTCGCGAGACCGATGGGATCTATGCCGGCGAGGGCCTCGGCCATCCCGGCCTGCTGCAACGGGTGATGAACAAGGCGCTGGTCGATAACGCGATCCTCGGCCCCTGGATTCACGTTGGCAGCCGCATGCAGCTTCTCTGCGCGGCAAAAGCCGGCGACGAACTCACGGCCCGCGCGCGGGTCACCGGCAATTACGACAAAAAGGGCCACCGCTTCGTCGAGCTCGACGCGCTGGTTGTCGCCAACGGCAAGACACCGCTGGCGCATTGCCAGCACATCGCAATCTATCAGCCGCGTGAGCAGGCGGTGGCGTAGCTATCGCTACGCAGCAAGCAATGCCGCCCCCAACTCGTCATTGCCGGGCTTGATCCGGCAATCCCTCGTTCTTGAGAGACTCTTTGCGAAGATTGATGGATACGCGGGTAAAGCCCGCGAATGACGACTATCCTTGAGCCTGCACCGCAAGCAACATCCTTCGCTCGTCATTCCCCGCGAAGGCGGGGAATCCAGTACGCCGCGGCCGCGCGGTTCTAATCGCTAACGCCTCTGGAATACTGGATCGCCCGCCTTCGCGGGCGATGACGGTTGTGGATGTAACGGGCAGTGCAGCCCTCACGCCGCCGCCTTCGCCTTCGCGTCCTGAATCGCACGCCAGACCTTCTCCGGCGTCAGCGGCATATCAATATGCGTGATGCCGTATTCGGAGAGCGCGTCGATGACCGCGTTGACGATGCACACCAGGCTGCCAGCGCAGCCGGCTTCGCCGCAGCCCTTGGTGCCCAGCGGATTGGATTTTGCCGGCGAGGGGTGATCGCCGACTTCCATCAGCGGAACATCTTCCGCGCGCGGCAACGCGTAGTCCATGAACGAGCCCGTGATCGGCTGGCCTGAGGCGTCGTAGCTGACTTGCTCCATCAGCGCCTGGCCGATGCCCTGCGCGACGCCGCCATGCAATTGTCCCGCAACGATCATCGGATTGACGATAGTGCCGAAATCATTGACGCCGGTATAGCGCACGATCCGCGTCATGCCAGTCTCGGGATCGATCTCGATTTCCGCGACGTGGCAGCCGTTTGGGAATGTCGACGGCGTATCCTTGGTGGCGTGGTCGACGTCGAGCGAGGAGGGCAAGCCCTCGGGCATCTTGCCCTCTCGCATCCGCTGCGCCAGCTCCATGATGCCGATCGAGCGGTCGGTGCCGGCGATGGTGAACCGGCCACCGGCGAATTCGATGTCGGTTTCGGAAGCTTCCAACAGATGCGCGGCGGCCTGCTTGCCTTTTGCGATGACCAGCGCGGAGGCTTCGACGATCGCCGCACCCGTGGCGGTGATCGAACGCGAGCCACCGGTGCCGCTGCCGAACCGCACCAGGTCGCTGTCGTTCTGCTCGATCGTGATTCTCTCGAAGGGCACGCCGAGCTGGTCGGCAAGCACCTGTGCGAACGGCGTGGCATGGCCCTGGCCGTAGTCGAGCGTGCCGGTGGTCAATTTCACCGAGCCATCGGGCTCGAACGCGATCTTGCCGAGTTCGCCGCTCGGCGGCGCCGTGACCTCAAGATAGGAGCCGACGGCGATGCCACGCAGCTTGCCGTTCTTCTTGCTTTCCTTCTTCCGCTTCGGGAAATTTTCGTAATCGGAGATCTCCAGCGCCTTGTTGAACACGCCGGCGAAATCGCCGCTGTCATAGGTGACGCCGGACGCCGCCGGGAAGGGCAATTGCGCCGGCTTGATGAAATTGCGCTTGCGCAGCGTCAGGGGGCTGATGCCCATCTCGTCCGCGGCGCGATCGATCAGCCGTTCCATATAGTAATTCGCCTCGGGCCGGCCGGCACCGCGATAGGCGCCCATCAGCGTGGTGTTGGTCAAGACCGTCTTGATGTCGACGCCGAGCAGCGGCGTGCGGTAGACGCTGGCGAGATTTTTGCCGGTGTTGAGCGACAGCGGCCCGGGCGCCACGCCGGTGATGTAGGCGCCGAGATTGCCGTAGCCGGAGAGGCGCACGGCCAAAAACCTGCCGTCTGCATCCAGCGCAAGCTCGGCATGGATAAGTTGCGAGCGGCCGTGGCTGTCGGAGAGGAAGCTGGTCGAGCGCTCATCGGTCCATTTCACCGGACGTCTCAGCACCTTCGCCGCGTGCAGGATGCAGGTATATTCGGGATAGCTGACGTTCTTCATGCCGAAGGAGCCGCCGACATTGGCGGTCAGGATGCGGACCTTGTCGTTCGGCACGTTGAGAATCTTCGCCAGCGTCGCCTTGTTGCCGGAAACGCCCTGGGTAGGGACCTGGAGCGTGTATCGCTCGCTCGCCTTGTCGAAAGCCGCGAGCGCGACGCGCGGCTCCATCGGCACCACGGCCACGCGGGTGTTGACGATGTCGAGCTTTGTCACATGCGCAGCGCTGGCGAAGGCGGCATTGATCTTGTCGGTGTCGCCATAGTGATAGTCGAGCGCGACATTGTTGGGGATGTGATCGTAAAGCTGCGGCGCGCCCGGTTTGGCTGCTTCCGCGGCATCGGTCACGGCGGGAAGCGGCTCGATATCGAGTTCGACGGCTTCCGCAGCGTCCCGGGCCTGCGCCACCGTTTCCGCGACGACGAAGGCGACGGGGTCGCCGACGAAGCGAACCTTGTCAGTCGGAAGCGCCGGGCGGTTGGTCTGCAGCAGCGGCGAGCCGTCGCGGTTCTTCAGCGGCAGGCCGCAGGTGAAGGGGCTGTAATTCGCCGCCGCGAGGTCGGCGCCGGTCCAGACCCCGAGCACGCCCGGCATCGCTTTGGCCGCCGCGGTGTCGATGCGGCGGATCATGCCATGGGCGTGCGGGGAGCGCACGATCCACGCGTAAGCCTGTCCGGGTATAGTGAAATCGTCGGTGTACTTTCCCCTGCCGCGCACCAGCGTGTCATCTTCCTTGCGGCGGACAGGTTGTCCGACGCCGTATTTTTGCAGTGCGATAGCGTTTTCCAGAGAGGCCGGAGGCGTATGATCTTGCATGGGAAATACCTGAAATGCCCCGATTTGCTAACGTTTCGCGGGTTTCCACCCAGATAACGCACGGATAGCCCACCGGCAACGGCAGTTTGGACATAGCCCATGTGATGGGTTGTTGCGTAGGGCCTCGGCGCTGCTAAAGTTTCCGTGAACAGCAATTCTTCGGCGGCGCCCTAAAGGCCGCGGAAAGACGGTTGATGAAGTATGATACGCGGCTTCGCGAAGGCCTTTCGGCCCGCGGAGGCCCGTCAGGGTTGGCTGCGGCGGCTGTGGAGACCGGCGTCTATGCCGCGCTCGACCTGGGCACCAACAATTGCCGGCTCTTGATCGCCTGTCCCGCCGGCGACGGGTTCCGCGTGG
>JBJMTR010000116.1:0-3992 GCA_045811565.1 Bradyrhizobium sp. | reverse complement strand
TCCACGCCATCATTTGAACGGGAATCCGGCTAGGATGCGTTAAATAGTCCTGTGTGGTTCCCTTGGCATTGACCGGGACGCCACCTAGATTGTGTGCAGTAATCCGGGGGGAATCCTCGTGGCGACCCAGGGATACTGCCAAGGACATAGGGCCGCGATCCGCGCGACCACGAAGGAACATCGATGAACGCCAATCTGCGGAATTTTGCCCTCTGGGTCATTATCGTTTTGTTGCTGCTGGCGCTGTTCACGCTGTTCCAGAATCCGGGTCAGCGCGCGTCCTCGCAGGACATTTCGTTCTCGCAGCTCTTGAGCGAAGTCGATCAGGGCCACGTCCGCGATGTCGTCATTCAGGGGCCGGACATTCACGGCACCTTCACCAACGGTTCCAGCTTCCAGACCTACTCGCCGAACGACCCCACGCTCGTCTCGCGCCTCTACAACGGCAAGGTGCAGATCACCGCGAAGCCGCCCGGCGACAACGTGCCGTGGTTCGTGTCGCTGCTGGTTTCCTGGCTGCCGTTCATCGCGCTGATCGGCGTGTGGATATTCCTGTCGCGGCAGATGCAGGGCGGCGCCGGGAAGGCGATGGGCTTTGGCAAGTCGCGCGCCAAGATGCTCACCGAAGCGCATGGGCGCGTTACCTTTGAAGACGTCGCCGGCGTCGACGAGGCCAAGCAGGACCTGCAGGAGATTGTCGAGTTCCTGCGCGATCCCGGAAAATTCCAGCGCCTGGGCGGACGGATTCCGCGCGGCGTGCTGCTGGTCGGCCCTCCCGGCACCGGCAAGACGCTGATCGCGCGCGCGGTCGCGGGCGAAGCCAATGTGCCGTTCTTCACCATATCGGGTTCCGACTTCGTCGAAATGTTTGTCGGCGTCGGCGCCAGCCGTGTCCGCGACATGTTCGAGCAGGCGAAGAAGAATGCGCCCTGCATCATCTTCATCGACGAAATCGACGCGGTCGGCCGACATCGCGGCGCCGGTCTCGGCGGCGGCAATGACGAACGCGAACAGACGCTCAACCAGTTGCTGGTCGAGATGGACGGCTTCGAAGCCAATGAAGGCGTGATCCTGATCGCGGCGACCAACCGGCCCGACGTGCTCGATCCGGCGCTGCTGCGCCCGGGCCGCTTCGACCGCCAGGTGGTGGTGCCGAACCCCGACGTCGTCGGCCGCGAGCAGATCCTGAAAGTTCACGTGCGGAAGGTTCCGCTGGCGCCGGATATCAACCTGAAAACCATCGCGCGCGGCACGCCCGGTTTCTCCGGCGCCGACCTGATGAACCTCGTCAACGAGGCGGCGCTGACCGCGGCGCGGCGCAACAAGCGCATGGTGACGCAGTCCGAGTTCGAAGAGGCCAAGGACAAGGTGATGATGGGCGCCGAGCGCAAGTCGCTCGTCATGACCGAGGAAGAGAAATTGCTGACCGCCTATCACGAAGGCGGCCACGCCATCGTCGGCCTCAATGTCGTCGCGACCGATCCGATCCACAAGGCCACGATCATTCCGCGCGGCCGTGCGCTCGGCATGGTGATGCAGCTGCCGGAGCGTGACAAGCTGTCGATGTCGCTGGAGCAGATGACCTCGCGTCTCGCCATCATGATGGGCGGCCGCGTTGCGGAGGAATTGATTTTCGGCCGCGAAAAGGTCACCTCGGGCGCTGCCTCCGATATCGAGCAGGCGACGCGGTTGGCGCGCATGATGGTGACGCGCTGGGGCCTGTCGGAAGAACTCGGCACCGTGTCCTATGGCGAAAACCAGGACGAGGTGTTCCTGGGCATGTCGGTGTCGCGCACGCAAAACGCGTCGGAGGCGACCGTCCAGAAAATCGACGCCGAGATCAAGCGGCTGGTCGAGGAAGGCTACAACGAAGCCACGCGCATTCTCACCGAGAAGCGCACCGATCTTGAGAAGTTGGCAAAGGGCCTGCTCGAATACGAGACCCTGACCGGCGAGGAGATCCAGGATCTGCTCAAGGGCAAGAAGCCGAACCGCGAGTCGGTGCTGGAGCCGACCACGCCGCGCGCGTCCGCGGTGCCGCCCGCCGGCAAGCCGCGCCCCCGGCCCGATCCGGATACCGGCCTGGAGCCGCAGCCGCAGGCGTGACGCGCCGGGCCATTTAAGAGAACGAAACGCGGCGGCAACGCCGCGTTTTTTGCGCCGGAGAGTCCCAGCGACATGGCGGTAAACCTGGATTGGACCGACGGTGACGAAGAATAACGAAGAGCAGGCCGATCGCGGCGCGCTGACGCGAATTTTGCGATAACCGGCAGGCCTCTCCACACCCTCAACCGTCAAAACAAAAAGCCCGGCGCGAGGCCGGGCTTTCCGTTGGCGGTCCGCGGTCCCGTATCGGAATTTCTCGGCATCGCGGTCATTGGGCGGTCACACCGCCGCGGCCGGCGCCCCGAGGTGCACGGCCAGAATGTGTTCGGGCGTCTCATTCACCTCGATCTGGCCATCGCCGCCGACGAAGGCGAGTATTGTGCGCTCGCCGTCACGCCACATGCTGCCGACCAACGCAATATTGATGTGGGTGGCCTGCCCCGTCTCGAACCTCGTGCATTGGATCCAGAAGCGCATCGCGTTCTCCTTAACTGTTGCGGCAAAGAGACGGGGCGGAGGCTTACGCCAGCGCCCGCAATTCGCGGGCGGCGGCGACCATGTTAGCGAGCACCGGCCGTACCTCGATCGTGGTTATGGATTGCCTCATGTGCAATGCACATCAAAGCTCGCGCTTCGCGCGCCCCGGATGAGTTGGGAAGCGGCCCTGCGAAAACCCGCCGCCGGGACTCAATTCCTTAAGATTTCTTCAATTCGGTCCGGCCTATTGGTTGAGGGGTGTGCGTCTTTGGAAAGAGCGACCTCGCATGGCCACGTCCGTACCGGCGCCGATGACCACGCCCGAGCAAGGTGCCATCCCCGATGCGCTGCTCAAAGTGTGCTTCGTGCTGTTCTGCCTCAACGTCTTCTATTTCCCCGTGGCGTATTTCGCGCACTTCTGGATCTACGATCAGAACGGCTTTGCCCCCACCGACTTCGTCAATGTCTGGGCGGCGGGCCGCCTGGTGCTCGATGGGCACCCGGCGCAGGCCTATGACTGGGATATCCAGAAGCAAGTCGAGGTTGCGGTGCTCGGCCAGAACTTCACCAGCTACTTGGCCTGGCATTATCCACCGCCATTCCTGTTCGTCGCGTCGCTTCTCGCGCAATTTCCTTATCCGGCCGCCTTCCTCGGCTGGGTCGCGATCAGCCTCCTGCTCTATCTCGCGGTGATGCGCGCGATTATCGGCCGCAACTTCGGCCTGATGTTTGCGGTCGCCTTCCCGATGGCGTTCAGCAACGTGATTGTGGGGCAGAACGGATTTCTTACCGCGGCGCTGATCGGTGGCACGCTCTATCTGATGCCGATACGGCCGATCCTCGCCGGCATCTGCCTTGGCCTGCTCAGCTACAAGCCGCAATACGGGCTGTTATTTCCGTTCGTGCTGATCGCGGCATCTCAATGGCGGGTGTTCCTCAGCGCCGGTCTGACCGCCGTCGCGCTGGCCCTGGTTTCCTGGCTCGCCTTCGGCACCGAGAGCTGGCACGCCTTCTTTCACTGGATGCCGATGTTTTCGCAGGCCTTCCTCACGGAGGGTAAGGCTACCTGGTGGAAGCTGCAGAGCATTTTTTCGCTGGTCCGCTATTTCGGCGGCAGCGAATCGCTGGCTTGGGCATTCCAGTGGGTCCTCACCGCGTCTGTTGTGACCGTGCTGGTGCTGATGTGGCGCAGCCGCATGCCCTACACGTTGAAGGCGGCGGCGCTCGCGGCGGGCACCTTGCTGACCACGCCATATCTCTTCATGTACGACATGGTGGTGCTTGCCGTTCCCGTTGCCTTTCTGCTGCGCATCGGGCTGAAGACCGGATTTCGCCCCTTCGAACTTGTCGCGCTCGGCTGCGCGCTGGGGCTTTTCCTCAGTTTCGCCTGCTTCGGCCTGCCGGTCGGG
>JBJMTR010000115.1:0-6243 GCA_045811565.1 Bradyrhizobium sp. | reverse complement strand
CTCAAACCCGCCTTCGAGCGTCTCGGCTTCGCCACCGGCCTGACGGATCCAGGCGGCTGCGCCCTGGGCGAGCTTTGCGCCGCGCAGGCATACGACGACGGCGGATTGATCGGAGAATTCGCCGGCCCAGTCGGCGGCCTGCTCGTGGCTGCGCCTGACGACGCCGGGAATCAGCCGCGGGTCGGCCGCGAAGTCCTTTTCGGTGCGCACGTCGATCAGCACAGGGGTCTTCGTTGTGCCGATCAAACGGGCAAGTTTATCCGGAGATATTTCGGTAAATGATGACATGATGCGCCCTCGTAAGAAGAAACGGGACGCGATACTTGGGCATGTCGCCTCGTGGGGAGATCGCAGGACCCCCATGCGCCAAATAAACCGCTCGGCGCAGCGCCTGTCAAGCTTGCGCAGGTTCTCATTCGGACTTAGGTTGCCTCGCATCGGGGACAAAGCAGGCTCCCCGTCAGACGGGCCGCCGTCCAAGCTCTGCGCACCACTCGACGTGTCGAGGATTGCGCATGAAAGCGTGGATAACCAGCATCGCGACCGAACCAAACGATTCAACCAGGACCTCGCTGATCTCGTTGCTCTACGTCGCGCGAGGGTTGCGCGGATTTGGCGACGGCTTTGCCATTATCATTTTGCCGGCCTACATGACGGCGCTCGGATACGACGCCGTAGCGGTTGGCGTTGTCGCCACGGCTTCGTTGTTGGGAACGGCGTTTCTGACCTTGATTGTCGGCTGGATCGCGCCGCGCCATGACTTGCGCGCACTTCTGATCTTTGGCGCGGGTCTGATGGTGGCAACCGGCATCGCATTTCCTAATGTCGAACACTTCCTCCTGATCGCACTGGTTGCGTTTATCGGCACGGTCAACCCGTCGGGCGGTGATCTCGGCGTCCTGGTGCCGCTGGAACACGCGGTGCTGGCGCGTACTGCGACCGACATTACGCGGACCCAGGCCTTCGCGCGCTACAGCCTGACTGGTGCGCTCTGCACGGCGGCTGGATCCCTTGCGGCGTCCTTGCCGGATTTGCTGGTTTCAAAAGGAAGCACCGAGCTCGGCGCGTTCCGCCTGATGTTCTACGCTTACGCGGCGCTCGGCATCCTCAGTGCCGCACTTTATCGGCGCGTGCCGCACGCGCGTGGCGAGGAGAGGGCTCCGCATGCGCCGCTCGGCCCCTCGCGCGGAACGGTTTACAAGCTCGCGGCTCTGTTCAGCATCGATGCCTTCGCTGGCGGTTTCGTCGCCCAGTCATTGCTGGTGCTTTGGCTTTTTCAGCGTTTCGATCTGTCGCTATCGGCGGCGGGATTGTTTTTCTTCTGGTCGAGCACGCTGAGCGCCTTTTCCTATCCCGTGGCTGCCTGGATCGCGCGGCGCATCGGTCTCGTGAACACCATGGTGTTTACGCATATTCCGTCGAGCGTGTTCCTGATCCTGGCGGCGTTTTCGCCCAATCTCTATTTGGCGCTTGCCTTACTGTTGCTGCGTTCGGCGTTGTCGCAAATGGACGTGCCGACCCGCACGTCCTACGTCATGGCCGTGGTCACGCCGGCGGAACGTCCCGCCGCCGCCAGCGTCACCGCCGTGCCGCGAAGCCTCGCATCCGCAATCAGTCCGGCGATATCAGGCGCGCTGTTGATGACAGCCTTTTCGGGCCTGCCGCTGGTAGTCTGCGGCACGCTCAAGATCGCCTATGACCTCGCGCTGCTGTTCTCGTTTCGCCACATCAAGCCGCCCGAGGAGCAGGCTTGACGAGGATTACCGCTGCGCCACCGCTGTCTTGTCGAGCGCGGCGCGGACGCTGTGCGCCAGTTTCAGGGCGTCGTCATTGGCCCAGAAATGGATGAAGAACATCCGCGGCTCTTCGTCGAGCATGTGGCTATGAATCGCCGTCACTTCGATGTCGCCTGATCGCAGCGCGCGGATCAGTGGATTGACCTCGTTGCCGGTCACCAGGAAATCGCCTGTTATGGCGGCCTTGCCGCCGCCTGTCGGCTGAAAGTTGATCGCGTTCGCGCCGCCGAGCGCGGTGTTCACCTGCATTCCGCTCTCCCTGGCCGGCTCACGCCTCGGAATGCCGAACTGATAGACGCCGCCATTGGCGGTGCCTTTGACGCCCATGGCCTCGTCGATCTTCGCGGTGTCAAGGTCGATCGTTGGCGCCGGACCGGCAGTGGTGGCCGGTGGCTCGAACGGCGTCTTGCTTGCCGACGAAAGCGCCGCGCGAATGGCCGCGGCCATTTTCTCAGGGTCGCCGTGGCCGGCAACGTGCATGTAGAAGGTCGCGGGAGAAGCGCGAAGAATATGATTGTGGATCGCGGTGATATCCAACCCGCTATCGAGCAGTTTGGTCATGACGGGCGTGATTTCCGTCTCGAGCAGCACCAGGTCGCCCATCACCATGGCATCGCCGTGCATGGGAGCGAAGGCGAGCCATCCTCCAAGCGCTAATGCCGGCTTGATCGCGACGCCGTCCAGCGTCACGTGCAGATCGGATCGCGGCAATCCGTAACGGTGAACTTCGCCGCTGACCGCGGCGGTCTTGCCCAGCGCGGCGTCGACCTTCTTCCAATCGATCTCGGCCGCGCGGGCGGGCAGAGACAGCAGCGCGGCGGTTAGCGCGAATAGTGCGAGAGGACGTTTCATGGATTTCTCCTTTTTACGCTCCAGATGGTTGGGCCGCGCAAAGCAATATCCGGCGATGCACGATGCAGCGCGGCCGAACGTTGACTGATGTTGGATGAGACAGCGACGGTTTTCGGACATGCGTATGCGCCCCCGCTAAAACGGGACCGCGATGCTTGGGCATGTCGCCTCGTGGGGGGATCGCAAACCCCCATGACCACATTACAGCCAAAGGGGTTTAGGCTGTCAACGCGTTCGCTGGACTAGACGCGGCGTTGACGTAGAAGTTCCGTCTGCAAAACCTATATTTGGATTGCGGAATTGCACGACATTCGAGAACCGGCGATGCACTCACATTCAATTGACCAATGGACGCACGATCACGTGTTCCTCGGTTCGGCGCATGCCCATAACGAGCGCCGCACCTGGTTGGTGGTGGCACTCACCGCTGTAATGATGGTGGGCGAGATTGTCGCCGGATGGCTCTCCGGATCGATGGCATTACTGGCCGACGGCTGGCATATGGCAACGCATGCGGCCGCCCTTGGCATCTCGGCGCTGGCCTATCTGTTGGCGCGCCGGCAGGCGCGTAACGCGCGCTTCACGTTCGGCACCGGCAAGTTCGGCGATCTCGCCGCCTTTTCAAGTGCGATCATCCTCGGGATGATCGCTATCCAGGTCGCCTGGGAAAGCGCGGTTCGGCTGGCCCACCCGGTTCCGATTGCCTATGGTGAGGCGATTTCCGTCGCGGTGCTAGGGCTTGGCGCCAACCTCGTGAGCGCGTGGCTCCTGCGCGATACGCACGGCCATGATCACGGCCAGGCTCATTCCCAGGCTCATTCCCAGGATCATTCCTCCGGGTATCATCACCACCGCGACAACAACCTTCGCGCGGCATACGTCCATGTGCTTGCCGATGCCGCAACCTCGATCCTCGCCATCGCGGCGCTGCTGACCGCAATGTATTCGCAATGGGTTTGGGCCGATCCGGCGGTCGGGATCATCGGCAGCCTTGTCATTGCGAGCTGGGCTTACGGCCTGATCCGCTCTGCCGGCGCTGTGCTGCTCGACGCCAGCGCGGACAAAAAGCTCGAAGCCGTCATCCGCGAGCGGCTCGAGACCAAAGGCGACCGCGTCACCGATCTGCATTTGTGGCAGATCGGCCCCGGCCATCGTGCGGCGGTGATCTCGGTCGTCTCCGACCATCCGCTGCCGCCGGCGACCTACAAGCGCCGCCTCGGCGGCCTGCGCGGCCTCAGCCACGTCACGGTCGAGGTCGAGGCTTGTCCGCACGCGCCGCTTGCGTCCGAGCAGCCTAGATAATCAAGACAGCACCGGAGAGCAGCAGCAGCACGAGCACGATTTTGCGGAACGCAGGTTCGTCGAGACGCCCGAATAGTTTTAAGCCGAGCCAAGTGCCGGCGAGCAGGGCCGGCAATCCGGTCACGAACAGTTTGACGGTATCGGCCGCGATCACGCCCTTTGCGCCGATCCACAGCGCGCTCATCAGGAAGATCGCAACCGCGACCGGCTGGAATACCGTGCGCTGCACGTCCTTGGGCCAGCCGCGCAGCCCGCACCAGATCGTGACAAGGATTCCAGCCAGTCCGGTTATGCCGCCAAGTACGCCGTTGAGGAATCCGACACCAGCATCGGCTGCCGCGCCGCCAGCCTTCACCGGCGGGATCGCGGGCCGAAACAGCGCATAGAGGCTGTAGAGCACCAGAAACGCGCCGACGCCCATGCGTACATGCGCCGGATTGGCCCAGGTCAGGATCGTCACGCCGATGGGCACGCCGAGGGTCGCGCCGAGCAGAAATGGCCAGAGTTTTTTCCATTCCAGCGCGCGGCGTAGTTTCCAGACCGAGTAGCCCTGCACAATCAGGCCGAACACGATGATCAACGTGGCCGTCTGCACGGGATTGAGGATGTAGAGCCAAATCGACGCGGCAATCAGACCGAACGCAAATCCGGAAAGGCCGGCTACCAGCGCGCCGGCAAACGTTGCGAATAAAAAAAGCGCAAGTTCAAGCGGAAATCCATCCATGTGCTCGCTCCTACAAGAAAGCGAGCAGCGCTTGAATGGGATCGCCATTTCACGGGGAGGCTGCAATGTCCCCCCAGTCCATTTGAAATTGTTGGCTTTTTCCTGATTTTTCGGGTTTTACCCCCGACTTTACCCCCGACGCATCAATCACTGCCAACCGTGGTTGGTGCGGATCGGCCGGGCCTTACCCGCGCACCAAGGACCACAGGTTACATCGTTCGGCATAGAAACCCCCCGCTCTAACATGCGTGAAAATTCTCGTACCGTCTGCGCCCACTTCGACTTGCTGTTGTCCTGAGACCAAGCCCTTGCGCTGCAAGCTTGCTAGAGCGCGCTTAATGGCGACATGCTGCGCGTCATTAACCCAGCGGTTGCCGTCCCGGTCTGGTTTAACCTGATAGACATCGGCGGCGATGGTGAACGTCGTTGGTCGTTTGCCGCCAGCCTCGTATCGCTCGATGACGCGTAGGCATTCACGCTGGATTCGGCCGAGCCCTCTAGACATTTCGTTAAGTGTTCCTCAAGTGAACAAAGGCGCTTTTGGGGAACACTTAGTTTCGTGACAGCGAGCGGCCACTCATCGTCCCCGTGGGGCGCCGCTGCGAGCGAAAGGGATTCAAATGCCGCGTTAACGTTGTATTTGCCGCCGTCGCGCCCAATTCCTTCTTCAGCAGCAGCCCGACAACATACTCGACTCTTTTGCATTTCGCCCTGTCCGCGCCATAGACTTTAATTTCGATCCGGTAGCGCATTGGTTTTTTTCCCGGCCAACGTCATGGGTCTTGTGGCGCCGGTATCTTTGGCGAAGCTAGTGGCAGACTTTGCCACTTGCCAAGGCCCGCCCTATCATATTGCTGCCCTTGAGCATGCGCGGGAGGGTACGGCCACCACAATAGCCGCACAACCATCGGCTAATTGAAACGCACGCGGTGTCTCAGTGTTGATTGCTCAAATTTTGCTTTCAGGAAATGAAAGTTGTGCTTGATGCGCCCGCTTCAAAATCCACGACCACGCACCGCCAACCTATTCGACGATGATCGGCGGTTCGTTGTCGCGCCACACGACGGAAAGCACGACGCGATCATTGTCGGAATGTCCGATGATGCTGAGTGTGTGCGGGCTAACTAGTAGCAGCTCGTTACCGTTTTTGACTTGGCGGGCTTGTAGTTGATGCTAGGCGATCATCGATCCGCGTGGTCCCAGCGTTCGCCAGCTGCAACGCTAGCCGAAACAGCGCTAGCGCCTCGCGCTCTGCCATTTACTCATACCAGACAAACGACTGCTGCGCGGCCGGTAAACTCACGCCCGCCTGTTTCGTGCGGCTGATTTGCAATTGCTTGAACAGCAGGCCATCCCAGTCCACATTGGTCTTGACATTGGGCGGTACGTTGAGAAATTCCACCGACGCACTGAGCTTGCCCCATTTGTCGCCACCGCCTTGCGATTGATCGATCCGCCGACCGCTCAATATCCGGCACACCGCCCGGATAGTTATGCCGCTCCGAGTTTCGGGCGGTACCAGAGCAGGACTGCCCGAAGAGCCACTACGATAGCCGGTTCGTTCGTGCT
>JBJMTR010000114.1:0-8612 GCA_045811565.1 Bradyrhizobium sp. | reverse complement strand
TCCCGCCCAAGGGACTGAACCTCAACGTACCGATTGGGCCGGAACTGAAGAACGAGTTCGCAAAACCTTCCGACTCGCCGGATCCGGATTCCTATAAGTGATGGGGAATATGCCCATGCAGTGGCCAGCCATTGCATGGGCTTCGGGTGATGTAGCGGACGGAAGGGGCCTGTGAACTACCACTGGAATTGGCAAATCTTCTTCGAGCCGAACCCGAGCGGGACCGGCACCTATCTCGACATGCTGCTGGCGGGACTGGCGCTGACCGTCAAGACCGCGATCTTCGCCTGGATCATCGCCCTGGTCTTCGGATCGGTGATTGGCGTGCTACGCACGCTTCCCTCGAAGACCGCGTCCTGGATCGGCTTCGGCTACGTCGAGTTCTTCCGCAACATGCCGCTGCTGGTGCAGCTGTTTCTGTGGTTCTTCGTATTGCCGGAACTCTTGCCACGATCGGCCGGGCTATGGCTGAAGCAGCTTCCCAACGCGCCGTTCTATACCGCGGCGGTCGGAATCGGCCTGTTCATGTCGGCGCGGGTGGCCGTGCAACTCGCGGCCGGCATCGGCTCGTTGCCGCGGGGACAAGGACAGGCCGCGACCGCACTCGGGCTGACCACGGCGCAGACCTACCGCTATGTGCTGCTGCCGATGGCGTTCCGCATCATCATGCCGCCGCTCACTTCCGAATTTCTCAATACCATCAAAAACACGGCGGTCGCGATCACTATCGGTCTGATCGAACTGACCGGCGAGGCGCGCTCGATGCAGGAATTCTCGTTCCAGGTGTTCGAGGCCTTCACCGCCGCGACCGTGTTGTATCTTCTGATCAACTTCGTCGTCGTCACCGGCATGCGCTTGCTCGAGCGCAGGCTGGCGATCCCCGGCTACATCACGGGGAAATAGCGCGCCCATGCTTGGCAATCTCGATTTCGACGTCATCCGCCGCTCGCTTCCATATTTGTTCCTCGACGGCATGACGTTCACGCTGACCCTGACCGGCTTGGCCGCGCTCGGCGGCCTCATCTTTGGCACGCTGATCGCCCTGATGCGGCTGTCGAGCTTCAAGCTGCCCGGGCGCATCGCGGGACTTTATGTCGACTTCATGCGTTCGCTGCCCCTGGTGCTGGTCATCTTCTGGTTCTATTTCCTGGTGCCCTATATCGGGCAGTGGCTGACGGGCGCGTCGCGGCCGATCCGCGTCGGCGCATTCACGTCCTCGCTCGTCACCTTCATCATGTTCGAGGCGGCGTATTTTTCCGAGATCATGCGCGCCGGCATTCAATCGATCTCGAAGGGGCAGCCGGCCGCGGCGCAGGCGCTCGGCCTGACCTACAGCCAGACGATGCGCTATGTCGTGCTGCCGCAGGCATTCCGGAATATGCTGCCGGTGCTCTTGACCCAGACCATCGTGCTGTTTCAGGACACTTCGCTGGTTTACGTGCTGTCGATCCCAGACTTTCTGGGCGCGGCCAGCAAGGTTGCACAGCGGGACGGGCGGCTGGTCGAAATGTATCTGTTCGCCGCCGCGGTCTATTT
The DNA here is from genome assembly GCA_045811565.1 of Bradyrhizobium sp. GTDB lineage: Bacteria > Pseudomonadota > Alphaproteobacteria > Rhizobiales > Xanthobacteraceae > Bradyrhizobium. The sequence continues at coordinate 7,076 of JBJMTR010000114.1, read as the reverse complement.
TGCGATTTCCTGTTTCGCATCCTTCGGCGTCCGCCGCCTCCAGGCGCGCATTGCCATTGTCCGCTAGCGAGAGCACTCATGAGGTTAAGACCAAGACGTACGAGCTCGGCCATCTCTCCCGCAGGGAGAGGTCGGATCGCGTCAGCGATCCGCGTGAGGGTTTGCAGTCTACCGAGGGAGCTCAACCCCTCACCCGGCGCTAAACGCCGACCTCTCCCTATGGGAGAGGTGTTCCAACCGTGTTCGCGGCAACTCTTGAGCCGAGCATGATTGAGATCAACCACGTCAGCAAATGGTATGGGCCGAATTTTCAGGCGCTGAAGGATTGCACGACGCACGTCGCCAAGGGCGAGGTGGTGGTGGTGTGCGGCCCGTCGGGTTCGGGAAAATCCACCCTGATCAAATGCGTCAATGCGCTGGAGCCGATTCAGGGCGGCGAGATCATACTCGACGGCATCAAGGTCAACGATCCCAAGACCGACCTGCCGAAACTGCGCGCGCGGGTCGGCATGGTGTTCCAGCATTTTGAGCTGTTTCCGCATCTCAAGATCATCGACAATCTCTGCCTCGCGCAGGAAAAGGTGCTGGGCCGGCCGCACGATGAGGCGATGGCCAAGAGCGCAAAACTGCTCGATCGTGTCGGGCTGAAGGAGCATGCGCGCAAATACCCTGCCGAATTGTCCGGGGGACAGCAGCAGCGCGTGGCCATTGCCCGCGCGCTGGCGATGGACCCGATCGCGATGCTGTTCGACGAGCCGACCTCCGCGCTCGACCCGGAGATGATCAGCGAAGTACTCGACGTGATGGTTGACCTCGCGCGCGAGGGCATGACCATGATGGTGGTCACCCACGAAATGGGCTTTGCCAGCAAAGTGGCGCACCGGATCATCTTCATGGACTGGGGCGAGATTGTCGAGGACGCGCTGAAGACGGAGTTCTTCGGCAGCCCCCGCAGCGATCGCGCGCAGAAGTTTTTGTCGAAGATTCTTTCGCACTAGCTCTCGTCATTCCGGGATGCGCCCCTTAGGCGCAGGCCCGGAATCCATACTCACGATGATGGTTATGGAGTCTCTGCTGTGAAATTGCACATCAAAGCTCGCGCGTTGCGCGCCCCGGAATGACGGGTTGAGGGTTTATCGGCGTTAACAATTTGCGTATAGGATGCGCAGCCCCGCTCCGCATTCCCCCAGGAGAACTCGCTTGGAACAGATCGCTTACGTCAACGGCTCGTTCGTGCCTCTTTCAGAAGCCAAGGTCTCGATCCTCGACCGCGGCTTTCTGTTCGCCGATGGCATCTACGAAGTCGCGGCGGTGCTGGACGGCAAGCTGATCGACAACGCCTCGCATCTGGCCCGGCTGGAGCGTTCGGTCGGCGAGATTGCGCTGAAGCTTCCGGAAACCACCGCGCGGATTGAGGAGGTGCAGAAAGAGCTGGTTCAGCGCAACAACCTCGTCAACGGCATGGTCTATCTGGAGGTGACGCGCGGCGCCGATTCAGGACGCGACTTTGCATTTCCCAAGGGCGTCAAGCCGACGCTGATCATGTTCACCTCGGTGAAGGATATCGTCGGCGCGCCGTCGGCCAAGACCGGCATTAACGTGATCACTGTTCCCGATCTCCGCTGGGCGCGGCGCGACATCAAGAGCGTGGCGCTTTTGGCGCAGGTGCTTGCAAAGCAGGCGGCGGCGGAAGCCGGTGCGGGCGAAGCCTGGATGATCGAGGACGGCAAGGTGACCGAGGGCGGCTCGTCGTCGGCCTTCATTCTCACCCAGGACGACGTGCTGGTGACGCGACAGAATGGCAGCGAGATCTTGCCGGGCTGCACCCGCAAGGGCCGAAGAGCGTCAGCTGCGCGTTGAGGAGCGGGCTTTCTCAATCGAAGAAGCGCTGGCGGCAAAGGAAGCCTTCATCACCAGCGCCACCGTATTCGTGCAGGCGGTGGTCTCGATTGACGGCAACAAAGTCGCCAGCGGCAAGCCCGGCCCGATGACCAGCCGGCTGCGCGAGATCTATATCGATTTCGCCAAAGCGACCGCGGTGTAGTCTTGATTGCCGGGCTTGCCGCCTCCGCTAAAGCATCGGCGGGCCAGCATGGGAAGCCCCGGCGAGGCCTTGGCGTAGCCCGGACCCGGCAATCCATCGCTCTTCAGAAGAGACGCTTTTTTCCGGATGGATGCGCGGTCAAGCCCGCGCATGACAAGTCGGGGAATAACGGACGGATCGCGATATTCTAAAGCGTCATCCGTGCGCCATCTGGATCGATACATCACAATGCAATAGAGTTCCCGCAACAATCGGGGAGGGCCGCGGATGTTTCCGCGCAAATCAGCGTCATCGTGGTCGATCGCGCCCAGGGCAGGTTCTTCGTGCCGATGGAAAACGCCCCATCCGCGCGCATGCACGTTCAGGTGAACGCGAAGAAGATGATTTACGACGCGTTCGAAAGATGATCGAACGACAGCTATATCGGAATTAGACAAATGCTGCGCACGACCGGCGAAAACGATCAGGCCACCATGGCAACGGGACGCATCGTCGCGCTCGATCGCGCGCGCACCTTGATCACGCTGCTGGTGGTGATCCACCATTCCGTCGTCAACTTCACCTATTTTGGCAACGGCGACAGGATACGCTGGCTCGGCTTCGACCTGGTCGTCCTGTTCAACGACAGTTTTTTCATGGCCTTCATGTTCCTGATCTCGGGACTGTTCGTTCATGACAGCCTGGCACGCAGCGGAGCGGCAGGTTTCCTGCGCAACCGCGCCTGGCGGTTGGGGGTGCCGTTCCTGATCTCGATTTTCGTGGTGATGCCGGTCGCTTATTATGCGTCGTTCCTGCGCTATCACTTGCCCGGCACGACCGATTTCAATTTCTTTCATTTTTGGTGGCACACGCTGACGATCGGTCCGTGGCCGTCGGGATCGTCGTGGTTTCTGTGGGTGCTGCTCGCGTTCGACATCATCGCCGCCGCGGTCTGGTCGGCGGCGCCTCGAATCCTCAGCGCCTTCGGCCACTTGATCCTGGCCCTGCGAAACCGGCCGCTAATGGCCTTTGTCGCGTTCCTGGTCGTCTCAGTGGTGTCCTATATGCCGATGCATCTCGCATTCGGTGATGGCGCCTGGTTCCAGCCGGGTCATTATCCGCTTCCGATACAGACCAGCCGCATCCTGCTTTACCCCGCCTATTTCTTCACCGGCGTCGGCATCGGCGTCATCAGCCTTAAGGCGGGCATCCTCGCGGAGAACGGCGAAATCGCAAAACGCTGGCCAGTCTGGCTCGCCTTTGCGGTTCTGTTCTATGGCGCGATCTTGCTCCTGGTCTATACCCACCACAATTGGATGGCGGATTTCGACTCTCCCGCACTGTGGTGGAAAATCGCGTACGGTCTCGCTTTTGCGATGTTCAGCGCCGCGATGGCGTTTACGGTGCCGGCGACGTCACTGCGCATGGCGCGGTCCAGTCTGGGTCTGCTCGATGCGATGCAGCCGTCGGCTTACGGCATCTATCTCCTTCACTACGTCTTCATCATCTGGCTGCAATACGTCGTCTACGAGGCGTCGTTTGCGGCGGGAGTCAAGGCTGCGATCGTGTTCGTCGGCACGTTGTCCGGGAGCTGGGCGCTCACCGTGCTGCTCCGGAAGATTCCGTTTGTGGCACGGATGATTTGAACCGAGGTTCCGGGGCGGTGCGAAGCATCGAACCCGGAATCTCGAGATTCGCTTCGCGCTAATTCCTAACGTTTCTCCGCGACGAATTTATTGCGCAAGGTGCCGATCCCGGTAATGTCGATCTCGACGAGGTCGCCGGCTTTGAGATCAGGCGAGGCGCCGTCGGTGCCCATCCAGATCACGTCACCCGGCCAGAGCGTGAAATATTTCGTCAACTCGACGATGAACGGTGCGATGCCGAAGATCATGTCGTTGGTGCGGAAGCGGTTGCTTTCCTTGCCGTTCACCCTGACGACGGTTTCCATTCTGTCGAGATCGACATCGGTTTCGATCCACGGCCCCATCGGCTTGAACGTGTCGGCATTCTTTGATCGCCATAGGCCGCGATCGGCTTTCTGCCAAGTGCGCTCGCTCACATCATTGCCGATGGTGTAGCCGAACACGCAGGACATGGCATTGGCCTCAGTGAGGTGCTTTACCTTCTTGCCGATGACGACCACGAGTTCGCCTTCGTAGTGGATCTTCTCGGTGGCGGCTGCCGGAATGATCACATCCTCATCATGCGCGATCAGTGCATTCTGCGCGCGATAGCCGATCTCAGGCCTGTCAGGGACGTTAGGTATCTCGCCGCGTTTGTCGGCGGCTTCCTTGAGATGCTTGAGGTAATTGAGGCCGACGCAATAGAAGGTGCGTGGGATCAGCGGCAGCTCGATCTTCACGTCCTTTAGCGCGTGGGATTGGGACGTGCGCTGGTATTCGCCGAACGGATCGCCGTTCACGGCGACCACCTTGTCCCCTTCAACGATGCCCCAGGATGTCTGTCCCGAGGCGGTGTATTTCAGCCAGCGCATGAATTGTCCTTCTTATTCGGCCGCAGCTTGCGGTGAGGTTTTCCAGGCGCCGGCGGCCGGGCGCCGCAAGCCCAAATTTTCGCGCAATGTCTTGCCGGCATAATCCTTGTGAAACAGGCCGCGGCGCTGCAATTCCGGCACGACATGGCGGACGAAATCGGCGTAGGAGCCGGGCACATAGGTTGCCGCGATGACGAAGCCGTCGCAGCCGCCGCCAACGAAGATTTCTTCCAGCCTGTCGGCGATCTCTTTCGGCCCGCCGACAATCGCGTCCTGCGTCTGGCCGCGGCCGGAGAAGTTGATGAAGTCGCGCGTGCTCGGGTTGGTCTTGCCCGAGGTTTTGAGCACGCCATCCCGGATTCCGAGCATGCCCTGCATGCCCTGCAGCTCCTCGGTCGTAAGCGGTTCGTCGATGCCTTTGGCCGCAAAGTCAAAATTCAGTCCTTCCGCGAGGAGCGACAGCGCGTCGATTTCCAGCGGGAGCTTGTGGATCAGCGCCATCTTGTCCTCGGCTTCGGACTTGGTGGCGCCGCACACGGGCGTGATCAGATTGCAGAGGAACATCTGGTCGGGATCGCGGCCGGCTTTCGCAGCCTCGTTCCGGATCGCGTCATAACCCTGCTTGGCATTCGCCAGACTGCGCGCCGCGGTAAAGATTACTTCGCCCCATCGTCCAGCAAAGCGCTGGCCGCGGCCGCTGGCGCCGGCCTGGATAATGACGGGATGTCCCTGCTGAGAGCGGGGCACCGTGAACGGCCCGCGGGACGTGAAGAATTGGCCGCTGTGATCGAGCCGCTTGACCTTGGTCGGATCGGCGAAACGTCCGCTCTTCTTGTCGACAATCAGCGCGCCGTCTTCCCAGGAGTCCCAGTGGCCGAGCACGACTTCCATGAATTCATCGGCGCGGTCGTAGCGCAGATCGTGCTCGAGATGGTGTTCGCGCCCCATATTGAGCGCTTCGCCGTCGTTGACCGAGGTGACCACGTTCCAGGCGGCGCGGCCGCCTGTCATCAGGTCCAGCGTGGCAAAGCGGCGCGCCACGTCAAACGGCTCGTAATAAGTGGTCGAGCAGGTCGAGGCGAGGCCGAGCTTTTCCGTGACCATGCCCATCGTGGTCAGTACGATGATCGGGTCCATCTTTACGCAGCGAATGCCGTATTCGACGGTATGGGCGTGATCGTTGCCGTAGCGGTCCGGCATCGCCAGGCGGTCGTCGAAGAACGCCATGTGGAATTTACCGGATTCGAGGATCCGGGCGATCTCCTGGTAATACTCGGCGGACATCGAATCGTCGCGCGATTGCGGGTGCCGCCATGAACTCGGCAGGTTGGTGCAGTTCTGTGCCTGCAAAAAGCCGACCAACGCCATTTGCCGTGTCATGCTGCTCTCCCTGTATCGCCCAGCCGAAGCGTCACGCGAGATCGAGCTGGCTTAAGAGTTTGTACTCGCCGGCCAGAGTGCGCAATTTTTCCCAGGTCGCGTCTTCGATCTCGATGCCTTCGGCCCTGCGTTGTTGTTCGCGCATATATTCGACCTCGCCCGGATAGAACACGCCGGGGCTTCCTTCGGACGGCGGCGTCGATTTCAGATAGCGGGCGAAATCGGCGACTTCCTTTTTGAAATCCTTCAGGGGCCTGAATGCGGCGACATTGAACACCGCCATGAAACATCCGTCGTTATGGCGCCCGGTCGGCTCGACGCCAAATCCCAACCCGGTGAGCAGCCCGCACAGCACTTCGACCATCGCGGCCAAGCCGCTGCCCTTGTAGCCTTCGCTGCCGCCGAGCGGCAGCAGTGCGCCGCCCTTGCGGTATTGCTTGGGATCGGTGGTGTGCCGCCCCTCGGCATCGATGATCCAGCCCGTCGGGATTTCTTCGTCACGCGCCACCGCAAGCTGGATTTTGCCTGCGGCTACCGCCGACGTCGCCATGTCGAGATAAAACGGCGCTTCGAGGTCCGACGGCACCGCAATCGAGATCGGATTGGTGCCCAGCCGCGCCTCGCGGCCGCCGAACGGCGCGACGTGCTTGGGCGAACGGCCGGAATCGGCTGTCGCAAGGCCGATCATGCCTTCCCGCATCGCCATCATCGGATAGGCCGCAAGCCGCCCGACATGGCTTTGCCGGAACACCGTGCAGGCCGCGACGTTGGCGGTCTTCGCTTTCTCGATCGTCAGCGCCATCGCCTTGGCGTTGACGTGGAAGCCAAAGCCCCAATGACCGTCGATCACAGTGGTGGTCGGCGATTCCTGCACGATGGTCCATTTGGCGCCGGGTACGATATGGCCGGCCTTGATGCGGTCGACATAGGTCGGGATCGCGATCACGCCGTGCGAGTCATGGCCCGCGAGGTTGGCGTCGATGCAGCCCACAGCCACGGCCCTGGCTTCCTCGTCCGATGCGCCGGCGGCCCTGAGCAGCGCCGCGCCGATGCGTGTGAGACGGTCGGCCTGAACGATCGGCATGGCATTTCCTCGAGGTCAACGCCCGCATGGAAGGCGGGTCTTGCTTGTTGTCGCTGAGGGCATGGTCTCAAAGCAATGGCTTGAGAGCAAGG
>JBJMTR010000113.1:0-7986 GCA_045811565.1 Bradyrhizobium sp. | reverse complement strand
GTCCAGCCCTTCTCGCGCTTGATGTCGAGCAGCTTTTCGGTGAGGTCTTCGCGTTTCATGTGTGGGTCTCCTTGGTGACGCGGCCGCATCGATGCCATCATCGACGAGGCCGGCACGGCGAAGCCCACACTCTACAAATTGTTCGGCTCGAAGACCAAACTTGTGCAAGCGGTCCTGGAGAGCGAAGGCAGGTAGCGGATCGAGCTACAGGGGACGCGGGCTAAGCGGCTAGACTGCGCGCAAAAACAACCGCGGCGGATACGATCAAGCCGATGCCCGCGGCGCGGCTAAGCCATTGGCTGCGAGGCAGCAGCTTCTCGAACGCGACATAAATGGCGACCGCGGCGATCCAAACGAGATTCATAATGCCGCTGACGAAGAGTAGCGCCATCAAAAACCAGCAACACCCGACGCAGTAGCCGCCGTGCCGAAAGCCCATGCGCAAAGCTCCCATCGCACCCGGTTGCCAGTATTGGCTCAGGAATAGTACCGGGCTCTGGCAGTAGCGAAGGCAGGCTCGCTTGATCGGAGTCAGTTGGTAGAGCCCAGCGGCCAGCAGAATGACCCCGCCCAGCGTGTTGCTGGTGCTCGTCATCATCTGAGACAGCAGCCCGACGCGTTCGAGTCCCCACTGTGCTGTGACCGCGACCAGGCTGAAACCTGCCCATATCAGGAGATAGCCCCCGAGAAAGAGCCAGGCCAGGACGACGGGACTCTCGGCTGCTCCTTGCTTGCGCTTGATTACCGTGAACAGGAGGACCATGGGCGTAGCACTTGGGACCATCATCGCGATCATCATCACCCACCACATGGCAAACATGATCAATGCCTGTGCAGGCGACCACGGCGTCGGCTCCATCGGCATGTCCGCCATGCTCATGTCGATGCCGGCACCGGCGATCAAATAGCCCCACGACAGCGCGACCGCAGCAGCTATTCCAATTGCAATGATCAGGCGGTCGCGTCGCAAGACTTGTTCGAGCGCCGAGGTCCCGGTCATGGACTCACCTCCGCTACCGAAACGGCACGGGCAGACTCTAATCCACGGCTAGGCCGCCACACCCTCGGGCGTCTGGACCACGTTTGCCAGCGAGCCATGTGTGCCTTTGGTGTCGAACTTTATCGCGCCGGTCGAGTGGATGTTGGCTGAGGCGACCTCGGCCGACCTGTATTCAAAGCCCTCGGGCATCACGACATGAATGCGGTGGGGCTCGCCGGTCACCGGATTCTTGATCGGCTCGACTTCGGTCTCAAGCACCCCCTTGGCCACGATACGCGCCACGCGCCCATTCCTGTCGAATGAAAACTCGAAGGGCACAAATACCGGATCATGCATTTTGGTAACGATCAGGCTCAAGATCTGGAAAAGCGTACCTTCGGCGGAGTTCTTGCCGGACATGATGCTAAAAAGCGCTTCGCGTTGTTCCGGCGTGGCACGCTCGTCGATGATCGGCTGTATCTGGCCGTTGCCTTCGTGCAGCGCCCCGGGGAAATCAACAGTAACGATGAAAACGAGGCCGTCGAGCCTGGTTTGCTCGAAATGCCCTTTGGTAATCCTCATGCCGAGCAGGCCCTTGCAATAACCACGGGTCGGCAGGGCATTGAAATCGCACGGACAGCCAAACGCGCAATTGCAGTTCTTGATCCATTCGCCTTCGAGACGCCAGTCAGAAGTAGCCATGGCACACCTCCCGTTGCGTTGTCGGTCGGACCGCAGCCGCTTGGTAAGGTCGTCGGCGTCAATCAAATGCTCGATCAATGCGAGCGGGAATTGAGTCACGGCCAAATGATCGGGGCCATCCGCGGCGGATAGCGTCTTGCGACTTGCTGTCCCAACAGCCAACCTTATCAGCGCGGTCTCCAAGCGTAAAGACGATCGGAGACTGAGCCGTCCGAGTAGTGGCCAAGCGCCCGCTGAGCTGCCGGTACAAGCTGTCGGCTAACGGTATTCCGCGAGACTGGATTCAAGCCGATCGAGTTCAGCGGCGAGGTCCCGCTCGATATCGGCAACGCGCATATTGATCACGCGGTAGCCGCGCGCCTCGAGCCACGCGCGGCGCGCGGCGCGGTCGGTCGCGATTGCCTCGGTCTCATCGGGGTTTTCGAGCTCGATCGCGATGCGGTGCACGAAGGAGACGAAGTCGGGAATGTGGCGGCCGACCGGCGTCTGCCGCTTGAACTGCCCAGCGAAGCGGCGATCCTTCGTCAATGCGTGCCACAGGATCCGCTCGGCGTCGGTCGGGTTTCTCCGCAGCAGGCGCGCCAGGCCGCGTACTGTGCTGCTATTGTCCGCGACCGCGCGTCCCTGCCCGTGCTCGGCGAGCAGCGCGCGCAGCCGGGTGGCCTGTTCACCGTCGAGCACGCCACCTTTGGCCGGGCCCTTGCGCCCCTCGGCGATCGCCATCACTACGCCGTGCAGCGTGTGCATGTCCTGCTTGGTCGGGTCCATCCGTGTGAAAATGTTGCGCAGGTTCACCAGCATGGTCTCGCGCTTCTCCCGCGGGCGCAGGAACTCGACCTTGTCGAGCTCGCGCACCAGGTTGTCGAAGAACGCCTGCATCTGGTGCTGGGAGGCGCGCTCGGAGCGCTCGGGCATCGAAAATGGCAGCGCGCCTCCGGTCGATAGTTTGAACCACTCATAGCCCACCAGGAGCACCGCCTGCGCCAGGTTCAGCGAGGCAAAGCCCGGATTGACGGGAAAGGTGATGATGCGGTTGGCGAGCGCGACCTCCTCGTTGGTCAGCCCCCAGCGCTCCCGGCCGAACAGGATGCCGGCCCCGCCCCCGCCGGCGACATGCGCCACGGTCTCGCGCGCCGCGGCGTCAGGCCCAAGCACAGGCTTGGCCTGATCGTGCGCGCGGGCGGTGGCGGCGAAAACCAGGGTCAAATCGGAGACCGCCTGTTCGACGGTATCGAACAGCTCGGCATGGTCCAGAATATGGTCGGCACCGGCGGCCGCCCGCTGCGCGGCGATATTCGGCCAGCCGTCGCGAGGGTTGACGATCCGAAGGCGTGTGAGCGCGAAGTTGCCCATCGCGCGCGCGGCCATGCCGATATTCTCGCCGAGCTGCGGCTCGACCAGGATGACGACGGGGCCTTCGAGATCGTGGCCTGCCTTGGTCTTATCGGTGCCCGAACCGGACATCTCACCTCACCTTCTGATTCAACGCGTGAAGGTTTTGAATCAGGTACTGAAGAGGCTGATTCAAAACCCTGTTTTTGCTACCTCTTCGATTGCCTGTTCGACAGAATTTCTCAAGTGGAATAACGCCCTTAGCGTCAATTTCGAAAGCTCGGCAAAAACTTGAGGTGGGATGCGAATGAACTCCTTCTCAGCTAACGAGGGGTTTAAAAGTGCATACCCCGTTGGCTTCCGCCCGCGCGTTGGCGGTGCTATAGCGCGGGGATATTCTTCCACCCCTGCTTAAAACGCGCTATTCGGAAAAGGCCCCCTCCATCATGGCAAAAATCAAGGTGTCCAACCCCGTCGTCGAACTCGATGGCGACGAGATGACCCGGATCATCTGGCAGCACATCAAGGAAAAGCTGATCACTCCGTTCCTCGATGTCGAGCTGCTCTATTTCGACTTGGGGATGGAGTACCGCGATAAGACCAACGACCAGGTCACGGTCGACGCCGCCAATGCCATCAAGAAGGTCGGCGTCGGCGTCAAATGCGCCACCATCACCCCGGACGAGGCGCGGGTGAAGGAATTCGGCCTCAAGGATATGTGGAAGTCGCCGAACGGCACTATCCGCAATATCCTCGGCGGCGTGATCTTCCGCGAGCCGATCATCTGCAAGAACGTGCCGCGACTGGTTCCCGGCTGGACCAAGCCGATCATCATCGGCCGCCACGCCTATGGTGACCAGTACCGCGCCACCGACATCAAATTCCCTGGCAAGGGCACCCTGTCGCTAAAATTCGTTGGCGAAGACGGCACCGTAATCGAGAGGGAAGTGTTCAAGGCGCCGGGCGCCGGCGTCGCGATGGAGATGTACAACCTCGACGATTCCATCATCGATTTCGCCCGCGCTTCGCTGAATTACGGCCTGCTGCGCGGCTACCCGGTCTATCTCTCGACCAAGAACACGATCCTGAAAGTCTATGACGGTCGCTTCAAGGACATCTTCCAGGACATCTACGACCGCGAATTCAAGAAGGAATTCGAGGCGAGAAGGCTGACCTACGAGCATCGCCTGATCGACGACATGGTGGCTTCTGCCCTGAAATGGTCGGGCGGTTATGTCTGGGCGTGCAAGAATTACGATGGTGACGTGCAGTCCGACACAGTGGCGCAGGGCTATGGCTCGCTCGGCCTGATGACCTCGGTGCTGCTGACGCCGGACGGCAAGACGGTGGAAGCCGAAGCCGCCCACGGCACGGTGACGCGGCATTACCGCGAGCATCAGAAGGGCAAGGAGACCTCGACCAACTCGATCGCCTCGATCTTCGCCTGGACCCGGGGCCTGTCGCATCGCGCCAAGCTCGACAATAACGAGGCGCTGGCGAAGTTCGCCGCCACACTGGAGAAAGTCTGCGTCGATACCGTCGAGGCGGGCTATATGACCAAGGACCTGGCCCTTCTGGTCGGCGCCGACCAGCGCTGGTTATCCACGACTGGTTTCCTCGACAAGGTCGCGGATAATCTTGTGAAGGCAATGGTGGCGGCCTGAGCCGCCTTACGGGGCGAGCGTAACGATGCCGCTGTTCAGAAAACTTACGCTCGCGCTATTGCTGCTGGCAGGTTCAACGGCCGCACTATGCGCCGCCGAGCCGCTTCCCGAAGGCATAGCGGCGTCAGGCGAAACCATGCTGCTCATCCTTCACGCCGAAGGCGCGCAGATCTACGAATGCAGGGCCGGCGCCGACGGCAAGCTCGCCTGGGCGTTCCGCGAGCCGATCGCGACACTATTCGCCGACGGCAAGACGGTCGGCCGGCACTATGCCGGGCCGAATTGGGAGTATATCGACGGCAGTGCTGTGGTCGGTAAGGCCACCGGCAACGCGCCAGGCGCGACGCCGAGCGACATCGCCTGGCTGAAGTTCGACGTGGTTTCCAGGCGCGGCATAGGAGCGCTTAACCCCGTAACAACGGTACAGCGGATCAACACGCGGGGCGGAAAGCTCGAGGGCGCGTGCGAGACCGCCGGCAACTATCGCAGCATTCCCTACTCGGCCGACTACGTGTTCTTGCGCAAGGGTTGACCGACGGGCCCTCCTTCAGGCGCTGGCCATGGTCTTTTCCTCAGGCGTTCGCCATCGCTTTTTCGATCGCCGAGAGCGCCGCACTCGCCTTGGCCCCGTCGGGGCCACCGGCCTGCGCCATGTCAGGGCGCCCGCCGCCGCCCTTGCCGCCGAGCGCTTCCGAGCCCTTGCGCACCAGCTCCACGGCGTTGAAGCGCGAGGTGAGATCAGAGGTGACGCCGACGACGATGCCAGCCTTGCCGTCCTCGGTGACGCCCACGATCGCGACGACGCCGGAGCCGATCTGCTTCTTGCCATCGTCGACCAGGCTCTTGAGATCCTTTGTCTCGACGCCCTCGATCGCGCGCGCCAGCAGCTTGACGTTGCCGATCTCACGCACGCCGGCGCCCGCCGCCGATGCGTCGGCCATGCCGCCGCCCATCGCTAGCTTCCTGCGCGCGTCCGACAGGTCGCGCTCGAGCTTCTTGCGCTCTTCCATGAGCGCGGCGATCCGCGCCGGCATGTCGTCGACCGACGTGCGCAGCTCCATGGCCGCGGTTTTCGCCAGCGCGATGGTGTCGTTGGCGTGTTTCCGCGCATGAGGTCCGGTCAGTGCCTCAATGCGGCGAACGCCGGAAGAGACCGCGCTTTCGCTGGTCACCGAAATCAGGCCGATATCGCCGGTGCGGCGAACATGGGTGCCGCCGCACAGTTCCACCGACCAGCCGAGCGCGTTCTGGCCGTGGTCGCGGGCACCCTTGCCCATCGAAACCACGCGAACCTCGTCACCATATTTCTCGCCGAACAGCGCGCGCGCGCCGGCTTCGCGGGCGTCATCCACCGCCATCAGCCGCGTGGTGACCTCGTCGTTCTCAAGCACGACGTCGTTGGCGATATCCTCGACGCGGGCGAGTTCTTCCGGCGTGATCGGCTTCGGGTGAACGAAGTCGAAACGCAAGCGGTCCGGCGCGACGAGCGAGCCGCGCTGCGCGATGTGATCGCCGAGCACCTGCCGCAGCGCCTCATGCAACAAATGCGTTGCCGAGTGATGTCGCCGAATTGAGGAACGGCGCTGATGGTCAAGTTCGAGCTGCAGCGCGGTGCCGACCTTCAGCGTGCCCTGCTCCACGGTGCCGAGGTGCACGAAGAGATCGCCGGCCTTCTTCTGGGTATCGATAACGCGGAACTTGACGCCGTCGCCGATCATGACGCCGGTATCTCCGACCTGACCGCCGGACTCCGCATAAAACGGCGTCTGGTTCAGAACGACCGCGCCGCTCTCGCCGGCCTTGAGGCTGTTGGTATCCTTCCCGTCTTTCACCAGCGCGGCGACCACGCCCTCCGCGCTCTCGGTCTCGTAACCCAGAAATTCGGTGGCGCCGAGCTTCTCGCGCAGCGGAAACCACACCGTTTCGCTGGCGGTATCGCCGCTTCCCGCCCAGGCCGCACGCGCTTTTTCGCGCTGCCGATCCATCGCCTCGGTAAAAGCCGCCTGGTCGACGCTGATGCCGCGCGACTTCAGCGCGTCCTGCGTAAGGTCGAGCGGGAAGCCATAGGTATCGTAGAGCGTGAAGGCGGTGTCGCCATCGAACATGTCGCCCTTTTTCAGGCCACTGCTCTTCTCGTCGAGGATTGACAGGCCCCGCTCCAGTGTCTTGCGGAAGCGGGTCTCTTCCAGCCGCAGCGTTTCCTCGATCAGCTTTTCGGCGCGCACCAATTCCGGATAGGCCTGTCCCATCTCGCGCACCAGCGCCCAGACCAGGCGATGCATTAACGGCTCGCGCGCGCCAAGCAACTGCGCGTGCCGCATCGCGCGGCGCATGATCCGGCGCAGCACGTAGCCGCGGCCCTCATTCGACGGCAGCACGCCGTCGGAAATCAAAAACGATGAGGCGCGTAAGTGATCGGCGATGACGCGCAGCGAAGCCTTCTGCGGGCCTTGCGGGTCCGCGCCGGTCAAATCCGAGATCGCGCGGATCAGCGCAACGAACAGGTCGATATCATAATTGTCATGCACGCCCTGCAGCACGGCCGCGACGCGCTCCAGCCCCGCGCCGGTGTCGATCGAGGGCTTAGGCAGCGGATTGCGCAAACCGCCTTCGAACTGCTCGAACTGCATGAACACGAGGTTCCAGATCTCGATGAAGCGGTCGCCATCCTGCTCGGGAGAGCCTGGAGGTCCGCCCCAGATCTTGTCGCCGTGGTCATAGAAGATCTCCGAACAGGGCCCGCACGGGCCGGTGTCGCCCATCTGCCAGAAGTTGTCGGCACCTGCGATGCGGATAATGCGGGATTCCGGGAGCCCGGCGATCTTCTTCCAGAGATTGAAAGCGTCGTCGTCGTCGACATAGACGGTTGCCGTGAGCTTGTCCTTCGGCAGGCCGAATTCTTTGGTGACGAGGTTCCAGGCGAGCTCGATCGCGCGATCCTTGAAATAATCGCCGAACGAGAAATTGCCGAGCATCTCGAAAAACGTGTGATGCCGCGCGGTGTACCCGACGTTGTCGAGGTCGTTGTGCTTGCCGCCGGCGCGCACGCATTTCTGCGACGTGGTAGCCCGCTGATAGGGCCGCTTCTCGACGCCGGTGAAGACGTTCTTGAACTGCACCATGCCGGCATTAGTGAACATCAAGGTCGGATCGTTCCGTGGCACCAATGGCGACGACGGCACGATCTCGTGGCCATTGGCCGCGAAATAATTCAGAAACGTTGACCTGATCTCGTTGACGCCGCTCATATTCGTCCAATCGGAAATTGGCCCGGGATCCCGCCAAAATGGCTAATCTTCCGGCGAAACG
>JBJMTR010000112.1:0-1919 GCA_045811565.1 Bradyrhizobium sp. | reverse complement strand
GGCACCAGCTCCGGCAGTGTCCCGAGCAGGTAATCGCCGAGCTGGTTTTCCTCGCGGATGATCTGCATGGCGCGGCCACCCAGCACGTAGGACGGGCGCACCACCAGCGGCAGCCCGAGATCGGCAGCTACCAGCCGCGCCTGCTCGACCGAATAGGCGATGCCGTTACGCGGCTGCTTCAGGCGCAGTTTGTCCAGCACGCGCTTGAAGCGGTCGCGGTCTTCGGCGAGGTCGATGGCGTCCGGCGAGGTGCCGAGGATCGGTACGTCGGCGGCTTCCAGCGCATGCGCGAGTTTCAGCGGGGTCTGCCCGCCGAACTGCACGATCACGCCGTGCAGGGTGCCGTTCTTGCGTTCCGTCGCGATGATCTCCAGCACGTCTTCGGCGGTGAGCGGTTCGAAGTAGAGGCGATCGGCGGTGTCGTAGTCGGTCGACACGGTTTCCGGATTGCAGTTGATCATGATGGTTTCGTAGCCGGCATCATCCAGCGCGAAGCAGGCATGGCAGCAGCAATAGTCGAACTCGATGCCCTGGCCGATCCGGTTCGGGCCGCCGCCGAGGATGATGACCTTGCGCTTGTCCGAAGGCGCGCTCTCGTCGGCGAGCGCGCCTGCGAACGGCGCTTCATAGGTCGAATACATATAGGCCGTCGGCGAGGCAAACTCGGCCGCGCAGGTGTCGATGCGCTTGAACACCGGACGAACGCCAAGCGCATGACGCTTGGCGGTCACCTCAGCCTCGATGGTGTGGGTGAGCACCGCGAGCCGCGCGTCGGAAAAACCCATCGCCTTCAGCATGCGCAGGCCGAAAGCGTTCGCCGGCAGGCCGTTGGTCCTGATCTTGTTCTCCATCTCGACGATGCCGCGCATTTCAGCGAGGAACCACGGATCGATCTTGCAGGAGGTGAAGATTTCCTCGTTCGACCAGCCGAGCCGCATCGCCTGCGCGACCTGCAGGATGCGGTTCGGCGTCGGCGTGCCGAGCGCGGCGCGGATTGCGTTTTTGTCGTCGCCGCGGCCAAGCCCTTCGATCTCGATTTCGTCGAGGCCGGTCAGTCCTGTTTCGAGCCCGCGCAGCGCCTTCTGCAGGCTCTCCTGAAAGGTGCGGCCGATCGCCATCACTTCGCCGACCGACTTCATCGAGGTCGTCAGCGTGGTGGAAGCGCCGGGGAATTTCTCGAACGCAAAGCGCGGGATCTTGGTCACCACGTAGTCGATCGTCGGCTCGAAAGATGCCGGCGTCGCGCCGCCGGTGATATCGTTGGCGATCTCGTCCAGCGTATAGCCGACTGCGAGTTTTGCGGCGACTTTTGCGATCGGAAAGCCGGTGGCCTTTGACGCAAGCGCGGAAGAGCGCGAGACACGCGGATTCATCTCGATCACGACCATGCGGCCATCGGCCGGATTGATTCCAAACTGCACGTTTGAGCCGCCGGTCTCCACCCCGATCTCGCGCAGCACCGCGATCGAGGCGTCGCGCATGATCTGGTATTCCTTGTCGGTCAAGGTCAGCGCCGGCGCGATGGTAATCGAATCGCCGGTATGCACGCCCATCGGATCGAGGTTCTCGATCGAGCAGATGATGATGCAATTGTCGTGTCTGTCACGCACCACCTCCATCTCGAATTCTTTCCAGCCGAGCACGCTTTCCTCGATCAGGACTTCGTCGGTCGGGGAAGCGTCGATGCCGCGCTCGACGATCTCGATGAACTCGGCCTTGGTGTAGGCGATGCCGCCGCCGGTGCCGCCCATGGTGAAGGACGGGCGGATGATAGCGGGCAGGCCGATATGGTCGAGCGCGCGCAGCGCGTCGGGCAGGTTTTTCGTCTGGGTCGAGCGCGGTGTCTCCAGGCCGATCCGCGTCATCGCCTCGCGGAAACGGCCGCGGTCTTCGGCCTTGTCGATGGCGTCGGCGGTGGC
>JBJMTR010000111.1:0-7634 GCA_045811565.1 Bradyrhizobium sp. | reverse complement strand
TTTCAGTTCGGGATCGATCACGGTCAGCGGCTCGTCGAACAACACGGCGGCGACGTCGGCGCGGACCAGTCCGCGGCCGAGCGAGATCTTTTGCTTGGCGTCGGCGGTCAGCCGCGTCGCCTTGCGCTCGAGATAGGGCGTGAGGTCGAGCAGATCTGCGATCTCTTTGACGCGCGCATTGATCTCGCCATTCGGCACGCCGCGGTTCTTCAGGGGGAATGCAAGGTTCTGGCCGACCGTCATGGTGTCGTAGATCACCGGAAACTGGAACACCTGCGCGATATTGCGCTTCTGGGTCGACAACGGTGTGATATCGACGCCGTCGAAGGTGATGCTGCCGCGCGAAGGCGTGACGATGCCGGAAATCAGGTTCAATAGTGTGGTCTTGCCGCAGCCGGAAGGCCCGAGCAGCGCGTAGGCGCCGCCCTGCCGCCAGGTCATGGTGACAGGCTTTAGCGCAAAGCTTTCAGGGTCGGCATTGTTGCCGCTGTAGGAGTGCGCGAGATCGAGGAGGTCAATGCGGGCCATGCGGCATCTCCCTCACCTGGCGACCGGCGCGGCGACCAGGCGGTCGGCGGCGTCGAACACGAAGACATTGTCGGGATCGAGCGCTGCATCGAGCACGTATCCGGGCTCGTATTCGTGCACGCCATGCAGCACGGCGACCCAGTTGGATGCATCGCGGTTGAGATGCACAAAACTTTCCGAGCCGGTGATCTCAGTCACCGTCACGGTGGCCTGGAACGCGTGGCGGCCGGCCATTCCATTGGCGACCTCGAGCTGGTGAGCGCGGAAGCCGACACGATACAGGCCATCGCTCAGCTTTGAATAGAGCCCGCTGGCCGGAGCCTGGATTCCGCCGAAATACTGCACATGGCCGTTCTTCTTTTCGATGTCGACAATATTGAGCGGCGGATCGGAGAAGACTTGCGCGACGCGCAAGGTGTCGGGGCGGCGATAGACGTTCGACGTATCTCCGGCCTGCAGGATCTGGCCTTCCCACATGCAAACAGTGCTGCCACCGAGCAGCAGGGCTTCGGAAGGCTCGGTCGTCGCATAGACGAAGATGGCGCCGGAGGCTTCAAAAATGCGCGGCAATTCGGTGCGCAGTTCCTCGCGCAGCTTGTAATCGAGATTGGCAAGCGGCTCATCCAGCAGCACCAGGTCGGCGCCCTTGACCAGCGCGCGTGCAATCGCCGTGCGCTGCTGCTGGCCGCCGGACAATTGTAGCGGCGTGCGGTTCAGATACGGCTCGAGTTTCAGGAGTCTTGCAGCCTCCTGTACTCGCTTTTCGATTTCATCGCGCGGCTTGCCCTGCACCCGCAGCGGCGAAGCGATGTTCTCGTAGACCGTCAGCGTCGGATAATTGATGAACTGCTGGTAGACCATCGCGACCGAGCGCCGCCGCACGTCGATGCCGGTGACATCGTTGCCATCGACCAGCACGCGGCCGGTGGTCGGCTTGTCGAGACCGGCCAACAGCCGCATGATCGAGGTCTTGCCCGACAGCGTAGGTCCGAGCAGCACGCTTAGCGTGCCGCGCTCAAGCTTCAGCGAGACA
This sequence comes from Bradyrhizobium sp., assembly GCA_045811565.1. Taxonomy (GTDB): domain Bacteria; phylum Pseudomonadota; class Alphaproteobacteria; order Rhizobiales; family Xanthobacteraceae; genus Bradyrhizobium. The sequence continues at coordinate 6,073 of JBJMTR010000111.1, read as the reverse complement.
TCGCGAATGGTCGGGATGCCATCAACGGTTCGCGTGACGTTTTCGAGCGAGACGCTCATGTCCGTCCTCCCGCTTCGCGTAGGGGACGTTCACCGGAAGCGCGATGGGCGGCGATCCACTCGTCGAGCGCGGCGACCTCGGCGACCGACATCCGCAATCCGAGTTTCGATCGCCGCCATACGATGTCTTCGGCGGTCAAAGCCCATTCGTTCGCAATCAGGTACCTGACTTCGCTCTCCGTCAAGGTGGAGCCGAATGACTGGCCGAGATCGATCATCGATTTCGCATGGCCGAGCAATTTTGTCGCACGCGTGCCATAGGCATGCGCGAGCCGTTTGGCATGCGCCTGCGGCAGGAATGGATATTCGCGCACCAGTCCCGCGCTCAGTGCTGACGCCGCCGAGACGTCGATGTCGCCGCCGGGCAACGGCGACTTGCCCGTCCACCCCTCGCGCGCCTTGAAACCCTCGCGGGGCGCGGCGCTGCGCAAATAGGGCGAGAGCCGTTCCAGCGCCTCTTCGGCGAGCCGGCGATAGGTGGTGATCTTGCCGCCATAGATCGACAGCAGCGGCGCGCCGCCGGGCGTATCGAGCTCGAAAACGTAGTCGCGCGTGGCTGCCTTGGCTTCGCTGGCGCCATCGTCATAGAGCGGCCGGACGCCGGAATAGGTCCAGACCACGTCCTCCGGCTTGACCGGCCTTGCCAGATACTCGCTGACGGAGGCGCAGAGATACTGGATCTCGTCGGGCGTCGCTTTCACTTTCGCGGGATCGCCGTCGTAGTCGCGATCGGTGGTGCCGATCAGTGTGAAATCATCCTGGTAAGGGATGACGAAGACGATGCGGCCATCAGCGTTCTGGAACATATAGGCGCGGTCGTGGGCATAGAGTTTTCGCACGACGATGTGCGAGCCCTGCACCAGCCGCACTTTCGCGCGCGCGTTGACGCCTGCGCCGGAGGCCAGGACGTTCTCGACCCAGGGACCACCCGCGTTGACCAGCGCGCGCGCCTTGATGGTCTTCCGCGTACCGCGTGAGGTGTCTTCGACCGTGACCAGCCAGATGCCGTCGGTCTGCCGGATCTCGACCGCGCGCGAACGGGTGTGGATCTCGGCGCCACGATCGGCGGCGTCGCGTGCCGTGAGCACCACGAGGCGCGCGTCATCGACGAAGCAGTCGGAATATTCAAAGCCCTTGGTGAAGCGATTGGCGATCAGCGGCTTTCCGACTTCGTCATGGGCGAGGTCAACCGAACGCGTCGGCGGCAACAGATTGCGTCCGCCAATATGATCGTAGAGGAACAAGCCGAGACGTAGCAGCCAGGCCGGACGCAATCCTGCATGGTGCGGCAAAACAAATCGAAGCGGGCGGATAATGTGGGGCGCAATCCGCCAAAGGATTTCGCGCTCGATCAGGGCCTCGCGGACCAGGCGGAACTCGTAATATTCGAGGTAGCGCAGGCCCCCATGCACGAGCTTGGTTGACCAGGACGATGTCCCGCTCGCCAGATCATTCATCTCACAAAGGAAAACGCTGTTGCCCCGACCCGCTGCATCGCGGGCGATGCCGCAGCCGTTGATGCCGCCTCCGATGATTGCGAGGTCGAAAATCCGATCCAACAGACGCTTCCCCGGCTAACGCCTTCACTTCGGCGATTTTGCTTTCGGATTAGAGTAAATCACAAACAAAACCGAAAGCAACCTGAAAAAGAGAAGCCTCAACCTCCTCCGTATGGATGATGGGGAGACATAGGAGACGGAGAGTTTGGTGGCGAAGGTAATCTCGCCGTCATGCCTCGCTTCAAGCGGGGCATCGGATAATCCGTGTCGTCCGTTGCCTGCACAACTCCAGCCGCGGAGTCCTGGTGCGCCGTCCCGGCTGCGCCAAGGCTTCGCCGGGGCAGTCCGTGGTTGGCCCGCCGAAGTTTTAGCGGAGACGCAAGCCGGGCGACGGGGGAGCAATCGGAATCTGTCGCTACGCGCTGCGCAGCGTTACCGGCGCGGGCTCGGGCGTGGTGTCGTCGATATCGACGGAAGGCTTAGGCATCGCCTCAATCACTTCGATGCCGCGGGTATGACAAATATTGGCGAGTCCTGCCGGCAGCGCGGCGTCGGTCACAAACGTCTGGATCTGGCTGATATGGGCGATGCGGACCGGCGCGCTGCGTCGGAGCTTTGTCGAATCGGCGACCAGGATCACGCTGCGCGCATTGGCGATGATGGCCTGTGCCGCCTGGACTTCCCGATAGTCGAAATCGAGCAGCGCACCCTCCTCGTCGATCGCGGATGCGCCGATAATGGCGTAATCGACCTTGAACTGGCCGATCAACTGCGTCGCGGTGGAGCCGACCACCGCGCCATCGGAGCGCCGCACCGCCCCGCCGGCCACGATCACCTCGATGCGTGGGTGGCGATAAAGCAGCATCGCGACATTGAGGTTGTTGGTGATGACCAGCAGATCCTCATGCGAGGTCAGCGCGCTTGCGACCTCTTCCGTTGTCGTGCCGATATTGATGAACAGCGAGCAGCCATTCGGGATCCGCGCCGCCGCCGCGGCACCGATCGCCTTCTTCTCGTCGGCGGCGACAAAGCGGCGCGCCTCATAGGCGAGGTTTTCCACGCCGGACGCGATAATGGCGCCGCCATGGATGCGTGTCAGCGAGCGCTGGTCGCAAAGGTCGTTGAGATCCTTGCGGATGGTTTGCGCGGAGACCTCGAAACGTTTTGCAAGATCCTCCACCATCACCCGGCCAAAGGCGCGGGCGATGTTGAGGATTTCAGTCTGGCGGTGAGACAGTCCGGCCATTGCGGTACCTCGAGGAAGATGGCCGCCATATGGTGCGGCGGTTTGGCGAGCGCGTCAACGAAGGAGAATGGCCAAGGTTAAGGGCAATGCTGCCGCGACGCGGCGTCGTCATTGCGAGCCAACGGGTCGCGCCAATGCGCACCCGATGACAGACTCCGCGAAGCAATCCATACTTAAAAATCAACCGGCGAAGAACTGGATTGCTTCGTCACGGCGCTCCTCGCAATGACGTGGCGCGTTCTCACGCCGCCGTCTGCAAATCGCCCTCGATCAGACGGCGGGCCGCCCGCTCGGCCTCGCGCGCATTGCGGAATAATTGGCCCTCCAGCCGATTAAATTTATGGGATGCCGCGAAGAAGCGATAGCCGCCGGAATCGCGCACGACGATGCCCGCCGGCTGCGAGCCGATTTCGATGATGTAGGTATCTGACATTACCCCAGCCTTGATTCCGAAAGGGAGCATATAACGGGGCTGATGCCTAATTGTTCCTCATCTCAGTGAGGCAATCTATCGCCCGCCAAACACGGCCATCATCAGCCGCGAATGCGGGTGATCCAGTATTCCAGAGTCAGTTATTGAACCGACCGGTCGCGCATACTGGATGCCCCGCCGGAGCCTGTCATCGGGCTGGCTGAAGGCGAGACCCGGTGGCGGGATATGACGGCTATCATTACCTCACGTCTCAATCGTTGCGCTGAGTGCCTGCGGGCGGCCGTGATCGTCGATCGAGACGTAGGTAAAGTTACCATCGGTAACCAGGATCGACTGCACCTCCTTGCGGCGCAGGACCCAGGCTTCGAGATGCACCGTGATCGAGGTCCGCCCCACCCGCACCAGATTGGCGTGCACGGAGACGAGATCGCCGACGTAGACGGGTTTGCGGAAATTCATCGCCTCGATCGCCACCGTCACGGTGCGTGACTTGGCGACCTTGGAAGCAAACACACCGCCGCCGATATCCATCTGGCTAAGCAGCCAGCCGCCAAAAATGTCGCCGTTGGCATTGGTGTCGGCCGGCATCGCCAGCGTGCGGATGCAGAGATCGCCGCGCGGCTCGGTTTCGCTGCTCAGCGGCGCGTGAGTCTGCGTATCGGTCACTTAAAGGCCTCCCAACCGGCATCCGGCGCGAACCGGCCGCCGAACTTGTCAGCCAGCGCGCGCAATGTGGACACGACGTTCTCGATGCCTCGGGTTCGCGCGTAATTCAAGGGACCGCCGCGGAACGGCGCGTAACCGGTGCCGAAGATCATGGCGCCGTCGACCACATCTGAATTGTCGACGATGGCTTCACGCAGGCAGGCGACGCAGACGTTTGACATCGGCAGGACCAGCCGGTCGATCATTTCCGCCGTCGGCTCGGACGTGGAAGGCACCGAAGGGCCTTTATCCGCCTTGCCGCCCTTCCAAATATAGAAACCCTTGCCGGACTTGCGGCCGAGTTCACCCTTCGCGACCTTCTCGCGCAGCCAGGCCGGCGTCGGCGGCAACAGATCGCCGAATTTCGAACGCAGCATGTCGCCGACGTCAAGACAGATATCGAGGCCGACCTGATCGGCGAGCTCGATCGGCCCGATCGGCATGCCGAACTTTTTCGCCGCGGCATCGATCAGGAGCTTGTCGACCTTCTCGTCGAGCATCACCATCGCTTCCAGCATGTAGGGCGTCAGCGCGCGGTTGACGAGGAAGCCGGGCGAGCACTTCACCGGCAGCGGCAGCCGGTCGATGGCGCCGACGAGGGCCAATGCTTCCTTCAGAAGTTGCGCATCTGTGCCGTCATGACTGACGACCTCGACGAGCTGCAGCCGCGACACCGGATTGAAGAAGTGCAAGCCCAGCAGCCGCTCCGGCCTTTGCAGCGTGGTACGCAGATCCTGCAGGGGAATGCTTGAGGTGTTGGTGGCGAGAATGGCACCCGGCTTCATCTTCGGCTCAACGCCGCCATAGACCTTTTGCTTCAGCTCGAGCTTTTCCGGCACCGCTTCGATGACGAGATCGGCGGTGCGCACACCCTCGCCGTCCATGTCGGGGATCAGCCGATCATGCGCGTCGCGCACATCGGTGCGCTTGCGCAGGATCTTGCCGTACAGGTCCGAAGCCCGCTTAATCGCACCCGCGATCGGCTCTGGCTTCATGTCTGATAGCGTCACCCGCAGATCCTGACTGGCGCACCAGGCCGCGATGTCGCCGCCCATGGCGCCGGCGCCGATGACATGGACGTGGCTGATCTTGTTGCCGCTGCCGGCGAGCTTCTTCATTTGCTCGCGCAGGAAAAAGACGCGTATCAGGTTTTGCGCCGTCGGCGTCACCATCAGCTCGGCGAACGACCGCTTCTCGGCGTTCAGCATCGCGGACTTGTCGCCGCCGTGCTTTTCCCAGAGATCGATCAGCGCGTAGGGCGCGGGATAATGATCCTGCGGCGCGGCCTTTGCGGCCTCGGGGCGCATGCGCGAGGCGAGGAAGCCTCGGACGGGACCCAAGTTCAGAACCGTGTTCAGCAGGCCGGGCCTTGCCCGCTTCAGCTTGCCGAGCACCGCGTCCTTGACGGCGTTACGAACATGGCGCTCCTGCGTCACGGCATCGACGAGCCCGAGCGATTTTGCCCGGCGCGCGTCGATGGTCTTGCCGGTCAGCATCAGCGTCATCGCCTGCATCGGATTGACCAGACGCGTAAACCGCACGGTGCCGCCGAGGCCGGGATGCAGGCCGAGCATCACTTCCGGAAAACCAAAGCGGGCGCCGTCGATCGCGATGCGGGACTGACAGGCCAGTGCGACCTCAAGCCCGCCGCCGAGGCAGAAGCCGTGGATCACGGCAACGCTGGGAACGCGCAGCATCTCGAGGCGATCGATCACCGCGTGCGCGCGGCCGATCGCGATCTCGACCGCTCGCGGATCGCTCGCGCCGCGGAATTCGTTGACGTCGGCGCCGGCGATGAAACCGGACTTTTTCGCCGAACGGATGACGAGACCCGTCGGCCGCTGGCTTTCCAGCTCCGCCAGCACCTTGTCGAACTCCTCGAGCAGGTCCGCCGACAGCGTATTGGCGCTGCCGCCTTCTCGATCGAACAATAGCCAGGCGATGCCGTCGGCATCGCGGGTGAGCTTGAAATTCCTGTAGGGACCACCGGCGTCGGGCTTGGGTCCGAGTTCGAGCACGCGATCGGCGAGAACGTCCATGATCTGCGAATCCATGATCACACCGTCTCTATCAACATCGCGCCGCCCTGGCCGCCGCCGATACATTCGGTGGCGATGCCGCGCCTGGTCCC
>JBJMTR010000110.1:0-7254 GCA_045811565.1 Bradyrhizobium sp. | reverse complement strand
GGGACGAAGATAGCTTCATGAAAGAGCCCAGGCAGAGACAGTCTCTTGGCTGCCCCAAGGGACTGCCGACAGGGAGCTCGGATCGATCTTGAAGAGCGCGAGAGCCGGCGATGACGGCTCGTCCCGGCAGTGATGGCGAGCCAGCGTTTCGTCTGATGCAGAGAGTGAAAGGATTTCGCAATGACCAAGGGCGGGCAGCTTAAGACGGTCACCGTCGCAGTCTTGGTGGCGCTCCTGTGGATGACAGGCAAGGTTGGCGCCGCGCAGTGCGGCAGTACGGCGGTTGGCTTTGAGGCGTGGAAGAAGCAGTTCGCCGATGAAGCGAGGGGAAAGAGCATCAGCGCTTCCACCCTCGCAGCCCTCATGGCGGCTACCTATTCGACTGCAACCATCGCCGCTGACCGTAACCAGGGGAGCATGCGTTTGTCGCTCGATCAGTTTCTCGCCAAACGCGGCGGTTCGGCCATCGTCGCGCGCGGTCGCGCACTCAAGCAATCCAATGCGGCGCTCTTCGTCTCCATCCAGCAACGCTACGGCGTACCGCCGGGGCCGCTCCTGGCCATTTGGGGAATGGAGACGGGCTTCGGGAGGTCGCGCGGAAATCAGAACACTCTGTCGGCTGTGGCTACTCTCGCTTATGACTGCCGTCGGACGGCCTATTTCACCGAGCAGCTCTACGCGACTCTGACACTGATCGACCGCGGGACCCTCTCGGCAGGCACACGCGGCTCGATGCACGGTGAGATCGGCCATACACAGTTCTTGCCCAAGAACATCCTGACCTACGGCGCCGGCGGAAATCTCGACACCGCGGCCGGCGCGCTGACCTCGACGGCAAATTTCCTCAAGGGCCATGGCTGGCGCGCGGGCGCAGGATACCAGCCCGGCGAACCCAATTTTTCAGCTATCCAGGCATGGAATGCCGCTCCGGTCTATCAGCGGGCCATCGCGCTTATTGGCCGACAGATTGACGGAGGAGAGGGCATCTCTGCGACGCGCTGAAGGGATTGCATCACCAGGTGGAAAACCGACTCCCGAAAGGCGAGCGCCAATAAAAAAGGCGATCGCGCGGGCGCGCGTAACCGAATTCGGTCGCCGGATTGCGTCGTCGGCTCTTGATGCCGCCTTGCGGCTCGCCGCTCAATAGCACCACGAAATCCGTGCCCTTGCCGGTCTCCGAGCTCAACGCCTCGTCCGTGACGATCAGGGAAGATCGCGGCACGATACCGGCGATGCGATCCAATGCGTCCTGCGGAATGACGATGCGATCGAGTGCGGCCTTTGCGCTGTCGGGATCGGTCGGAATCGGCTCAACGTCGCGACCATGGCTTCCGCGCGTCCGGCCGTGTGGCTCAACCGTGACGCCGGGCGGACGTCCGCCGCCCAATGAGACGACGCCCCATCGCAAGTTGGCGTCGCCGCTCGACCGCTCGATGGCGGTGAAGACATGCGTACCAATCGGACGATCGGGATCTGCGATCGTGACCGGACTTTCAAAGATTGGCTCGAAGGCTTGCCGGACATAAAGCCGCTGGGTCTTTCGGCTGATCAACACCGATACAGGCTCGAGCTCGCGCGCCGCCTGGCGCGCCGCTTCGGCTGCCGCGGCCCGCGCAGTCTCCGCGGCGGCGGCGGCTTCGCGCGCAGTCTTGACGGCATCGAGCTTCGGTTGCAGCGCCGCTTTGGCGGCCTCCAGTTGCACCTGCAGCTCGGCGATCCTGGCGGCTGCCTGCGCCTTGCCGCTCTCGGCCTGCTGCTTTGCCTCGGCCGAGATCGCGGAGCCAAGCGTGGTCTCGGCGGCCGCCAACTGCGACTCGGCCCTGAGCTTCAGATTTTCCGCCGCGCGCACCGGCACCATTGCCTGCGCGGCCTCCCGGAAGGCCGTCTGGGCGGCGAGTCTCGCCTGAGCCGCCTTCCTGGCCGCCTCTTGCGCCTCTGCGGTGCGCGCGGCGGCCAGGGCGCCGGCACCCGGGCTCGGCTGGAACAGAACCGCGTGGGTGATCTCGACCGGCGCCACATCGGTTGGCGCCACGATCACTCGCATGCCCGTCGCCGTCGCGTCGAACAGGCGTGCGGCGAAGTCGAAGGGCATCCGCACGCAGCCATGTGAGGCCGGATACCCTGGCAGGGCGCCGCCGTGGAGCGCGATGCCCGACCAGGTGATGCGTTGCATGTGGGGCATGTAGGCGTCGTCGTACAGGTTCGAGTAATGCTCCTCTACTTTCTGGATGACGCTGAAGATCCCGGCGGGCGTTTCGCGTCCCGTCTGACCGCTCGACACCGGCGCACGGAGAATCCACCCCTTGGCATCGTAGACGGTGATCCGCTGGTTGCGGAGCGAAACGATCGCCATGATCGGCTCGCCGGCAGTGCGCGAAGCGATGGACTCGAGCGAGCGTTCGCTCCGACGATCTGTGGCGCCCACGTGATCTCCGGCCGCAATCAGCGCAGCCAGACCCGCAATGGCAAGATGCGCGGGCCGTAGCTTTGTCTGCTTGCGGATCGGGTTCACAAAACGAGACCTCATGCGCGTCCCCTCTGATCGGGGGCCACGCCAGCTTGCACTCAGGAGACACATAACGCCGTTCGGTCGAAGCTGCCAACTCGGAATTTCGCGAATGCTTATGGATCGCTCCGGGCTCTTGCCCGCGTCGTCATGTTGGAATGCGTGCTTGAACCGGGTTAGATCGTTCTCACCTTCGACGATTTTGCGGTTCTTGGGCGCTTCGCCACGCTGTGATCGTCCCGCACCGCGAGCCGGTTGCGCCTCTTCATATCCAATCCCGCGTGTTGAGATTTCGTCCCGCGGTAGTGAGCGGCATATTCTTTGCCGTCGATCGGTGCCAGATGCGGCGGATCTTTATCGAGATACGGCCGCCCGATTCCAAACTCCTTCCCGTGTGCATCGATCCATTTCCATAAGCTTTCAGTGGAAATCCATCGCTGCGCCCGTGTCGTGCCTTTGACGCTCACGACATCGGCGGCAAGCCCGTGGCCATAGCCGCCGCGGAAGCTCCCGCCATGGTATGACCTGTCAGTCGCCGCCTTCAGGCCGCTTGCGATCGATTGACGGTAGTCATCGCGGAACGCGCTGGTTATGCCAGGCGACAGCCCGGCCTCCTCCGCCGCGCGAAGCGCATGAAAGAGCTTCAGCTTGAAGCTCCGATCCATGCCACCGATCACGTAGTCCATCATCGGCATGCCGGCTTTTTCCGCCGCCTTGGGATCCTTCCACGTGAAGTCATTATCGACGAGCTTGGTAAAGCTTTTGGTGACAGTCACCATTTTGCCCTTCTTCTTGGCTGTCACTGTCCTCCGCTCAGGCACCTTGATGGTGTCCTCCTTGGGCGTCCGTTGATAGAGCGCCCACAGGTATCGGTCGATGCAGATGTCCGCTACCAGGCACTCGTCGAGAATTTCGATGGAGCTCACAGCCTCCTTGGCATCGTTCGGCACCGGATCAGGCGTGCTCGCTGTCGCCACCTGCACGGGCGGTGTTTCGGGCGGCAGCATCTGTGACGAATCGGGCAGCGCGGCCTCGACGATCGATTCCGGCTGATCCGAGGCCGCCGTCGTGTCGGTGGCCATCCCTGTCACCGATTCGGCGGCCGTCGCCACATCGACGTTAGCGACAGCGGCGTTGTCCATTGCGGTTGCCTGCGGTGCGTCCGCGAGCTCGGCGTGGGCGGCGAGAGATAGTGCGCGGCGGTCCTCGATTGGGACTGCGTCGGTGTTCTCGACGCCGGCCGAACCGAAGTCAGCAAGCCAGACGACGACCCAACCCGCGAGAACGACCGTTCCGCACAACGCCGCCGCCACTGTCGCAAATCGCCCCGGGTTCATGATCCCGTAGCCTCCAAACGCTCCACCTGAGCCTGCTGCGCAGCCAAGCATGCGACGGCGCTGATTTTTCGGATCATGATACGAACGCGCAATGGCGGAAACTGCTGGTCATCAATTTTTCCAAAAAGTGTTGCCCGAATGCAACGCACCGCCGGCAAGCAGCTTGTGCATTCTTCGACGTATGCGTGTAGGGAAAGTCACGCCGATGTTGAGTCACGACGCAGCGCAATCTCTCGTGCCGAAATAAAATCGCCGACGCACGTGTCACCTGGCGCGAAGACGCGCTTTGGCCCGTGGATGACGAGGGGGTGACCCATCACACGCCGCCGAGATTGCCGCCATGCGCTGATCCCGCAAGATTTGCGCGACCACATAATTTCGGGGCAGAGCATCTGATGCTCTGCCCCGCTTCCTATGAAAATTCCGCTCAGGCCACCAGCTTCGCGAACAGATCCGCGTCGACATTGCCGCCGGAAAGAACGATCACGATATTCTTGCCGCGCGCATCGATGCGGCCGGCCAGCAAGGCAGCGAGGCCGACGGCGCCGCCCGGCTCGACCACGAGCTTCAATTCGCGGTAGGCAAACGCGACTGCGGTACCGACTTCGGCGTCGGATACGGTAACGCCCTTGGCCAGCAGCTTGCTGTTGATCGAAAACGTCATCTCGCCCGGCATCGCCGCCATCAGCGCATCGCAGATGGTGCGCCCGGCGGCGGGATGAGCCTCGCGGTGTCCGACGCGGAGCGAGAGCGCGTGATCATCATAGCCTTCGGGCTCGGCGACGATCACTTCGGCTTGCGGGAAGCGCGCCTTGACGGCGGTCGCAACGCCTGCAATCAGCCCGCCGCCGGAAGCCGGCGCCATCACGATATCGGGCATGAGGCCGAGCGCCGCCATGTCCTCGGCGATCTCGCGGCCCGCAGTGCCCTGCCCCGCAATCACGAAGGGGTCGTCATAGGGACGCACCAGTGTCGCACCGCGCTTGCTGGCGATGCCGTTGGCGATCGCCTCGCGGTCCTCGCGGTCGCGATCGTAGAGCACGACTTCCGCGCCATAGGCCTTTGTGCGCTCGCGCTTGGTAAGCGGCGAATCCGCAGGCATCACGATGGTTGCCTGCATGTTGAGGATTTTCGCCGCGGCCGCCACGCCCTGGGCGTGATTGCCGGAGGAGAACGCCACCACGCCGCCGCCGCGCTTGTCCTGCGGAATCGACGACAGCTTGTTGAAGGCGCCGCGGAACTTGAACGATCCGGTCCGCTGCAGCATTTCCGGCTTCAGGAAGACTTTTGTGCCGACCCGCTCGTTGAGAACGGGAAACGACAAGAGCGGCGTGCGCACCGCGAAGGGGGCAACGACCCGCGCCGCCGCATCGATATCCGCAGCGCCAACGGGAGGATTTGAGACTTTATCGGTCATGCCCGATTTCTATCGCGCCGACAGATAGGCGGGCAAGACGCTTTAGCGTGAACTCAGGCGGCGAAATGCGGGTCTTCCGCCACGAATTCGACCGCCTCGCTGTCCTGATCGACGGCGCGGGCCTTCAAGGCGTGCTCGACGAAGACGCGCGCCGAGGCTTGCCAGGTATGGCGGGCGGCAAAGTTGACGCAGGCTTGCGACGGGATTTCCAGCGCTTCCAGGCATGCCACGCGCAGATCATCATTGAGGACAGCGACCGGCGCCGTGCCGATCACGTCGCGGGGCCCGGTAACTGGAAAAGCGGCAATCGGCAGCCCGCTGGCGAGGGCTTCGAGCAGCACCAGGCCAAAGGTGTCGGTCCTGCTTGGGAATACGAACACGTCGGCCGCGGCATAGATCTCCGCCAGTTCCCCGCCATGCCGGGCACCCAGAAACATGGCACCCGGGTATTTGCGTTCCAGGGCCAGCCGCGCCGGCCCGTCGCCGACGACGACCTTGGTGCCGGGGAGATCGAGGTCGAGGAAGGACTCGAGGTTCTTTTCTACCGCGACGCGGCCGACGCTGAGGAAGACCGGGATCGGCAGGCAAAGATCGACGGTACGCGGATGAAACAGAGCCGTATCGACGCCACGCGACCACAGCACGACGTCACGGAAACCGCGTGCGCGCAGCTCAGCCGCAAGCGCCGGTGTTGCCGCCATTACTGCCTGGCTCGGCCGGTGGAACCAGCGCAGCACCCGCCAGACCAAGGACTCCGGGATCGGCGAGCGGGCGGAGACATATTCCGGAAACCGGGTGTGAAAGCTCGTCGTGAAGGGTAAGTCGTGTTTGCGGCAGTAGCGCCGCACCAACAACCCGATCGGGCCTTCGGTCGCGATATGGATGCTGTCGGGTTTTGTCGCTTCGATCAATTCGGCGATCTTGGCGGGATGCGGTAGCGCGAGGCGCAGGTCGGGATAGCTCGGCATCGCAAAGGTGCGGAACGGCTGCGGTGTCAGGAAACCGACATCAACGCCAAGAGCCTTTGCCACTTCTGCCATCATGGTCAGCGTCCGTACCACCCCGTTGACCTGGGGATGCCACGCATCGGTCGCCACCAGGATGCGCGTCATGCGGCGCGCGCCGCTACGCGCGGGACCGGCGCGACGCGGCGCAGTGGATCGGTCCATGTGATGATTTCGAACCGGCCGTCTTCATGCTCGGCAAGCGCGGTGCAGCTCTCCACCCAGTCGCCGCAATTCATGTAGCGGATGCCATGCTCGTCGCGGATGGTGGCGTAGTGGATGTGGCCGCAGATCACGCCGTCGGCGCCATGACGCCGTGCTTCCCCGGCGAGCGTGTGCTCGAAGGCGCCGATATAGTTGACGGCGTTCTTGACCTTCAGCTTCGCCCATTGCGACAGCGACCAATAGGGCACGCCGAACATGCGCCGGAAGAAGTTGACGAGCCGGTTCATCTGGATCGCGAAATCGTAGGCCTTGTCGCCGAGATGCGCGAGCCAGCGCGCGTTCTGCACCACGAGATCGAAGATGTCGCCGTGAATGACGAGGTAGCGCTTGCCGTCTAGGCCCTCATGGACTGTGTTTTCCATCACGTCGATGCCGCCGAAATGCGTGCCGTAATAGTTCCTCAAGAACTCGTCGTGATTGCCTGGCACGTAAATGACCTTGGCGCCCTTGCGCGCCTTGCGCAGCATCTTCTGCACGAAGTCGTTGTGCGATTGCGGCCAGTACCAGTTGGATCGCAGTGCCCAGCCGTCGACGATATCGCCGACCAGATAGATGGTGTCGGCATCGTGGTTGCGGAGAAAGTCCAGCAATCGGTCCGCTTGCGAGCCGCCGGCTCCGAGATGGACATCGGAGATAAACAAAGTGCGAAAGCGCCGTTCGGGGCTCTCTTCACTCAAAGAAGAACTTCCCATGCGTGAGCACCTAGCAGATTCCTGTGACGGGGCGATGACGACCGCCGCGCCCTATGGCTGCACGAGAATCAAT
>JBJMTR010000109.1:0-3928 GCA_045811565.1 Bradyrhizobium sp. | reverse complement strand
GCAGGATCACGTCCGCGTGGAATGCCGTCTCGGTGACGAAGAGATCCTGCACCACGAGATGGTCAAGCTTCGCCAGCGCCTCGCGCGCGTGCTGCAGGTCGGGGTCCGACATCGCGGGATTCTCGCCCTCGATATACATGCCGGTGATTTCGCCGGCATGGATCGCGTCCATGATTTCGACCACCGTCAGACCGCGAACCGGATCGAGATCCTGGTGCCAGAGCTTTTCAAAGGGCTCGCGCAGATCGGTTCGTCCGACCGGCTGGTAATCCGGAAGGAACATCGGGATCAGGCCGGCATCGGAAGCGCCCTGCACGTTGTTCTGGCCGCGCAGCGGATGCAGCCCGGTGCCGGGACGGCCCACCTGTCCGGTGATCAGCGCCAGCGCAATCAGGCAGCGCGCGTTGTCGGTGCCGTGCACGTGCTGGCTGATGCCCATGCCCCAGAAGATGATGGAAGCTCGCGAGCGCGCATAGAGCCGCGCCACTTCGCGCAGGGTTTCCGCCGGGACGCCGCAGATCGGCTCCATCTTCTCCGGCGTGAATTCCTTGATGCGCTCGGCGAGCTCGTCAAAGCCCTCGGTATAGCCCGCGATATATTGCTGGTCGGTCAGTCCTTCCGTGATGATCGTGTTGATCATCGCATTCAGCATCGCGACGTCGCTGCCGGGCTTGAAGGCGAGATGCTTGTAGGCGTGGCGCGACAGCGATTGCGTCCGCGGGTCCATTACGATCAGTTTGGCGCCACGCTGGGCCGCGTTCTTGAGATAGGTCGCCGCCACCGGATGGTTCACCGTCGGGTTGGCGCCGATCACGATGATAACCTCGGCATCCATCGCGGCCGCGAACGGCGCCGACACCGCGCCGGAATTCAAGCCTTCCATCAAGGCCGCGACCGATGACGCGTGGCACAGCCGTGTGCAGTGGTCGACATTGTTGGAGCCAAAGCCGGTGCGCACCAGTTTCTGGAACAGATAGGCCTCTTCGTTGGAGCCCTTGGCCGAGCCGAAGCCGGCCAGCGCCTTAACGCCCTTCTCATCGCGGATCTTGAGGAGGCCGCGCGCCGCAACATCCAGCGCCTCGTCCCACGAGGCCTCGCGGAAATGGGTGAACGGATTGGCCGGATCGACCTGGTCGTTGGCGTCCTTCTTTGCGTTCGGCAGCCGCACCAGCGGCTTTGTCAGCCGATGCGGGTGGTGGATGTAGTCGAATCCAAAGCGTCCCTTGACGCAGAGCCGGTTGTGATTGGCCGGGCCGTCGCGGCCTTCGGCATAGATCACCTTGTCATCCTTGACCTGATAGGTCACCTGACAGCCGACGCCGCAGAACGGGCATAGCGAATCAACCTTCTTGTCCGGATAGGTAACGCGGGTCTGGTTCTCGTCCAGCATCACCGCCGGCATCAGCGCGCCGGTCGGGCAGGCCTGCACGCATTCGCCGCAGGCGACGCAGGTCGATTCACCCATGGGATCGTCGAAGTCGAACACGATCTTGGCGTCGTGATTGCGATAGGCCATGCCGATCACGTCGTTGACCTGTACCTCGCGGCAGGCCCGCACGCACAGCCCGCACTGGATGCAGGCATCGAGATTGACGCGCATCGCTGGATGGCTGGCGTCGGCTTCCCAGCGCTCCGCGGCCGGAAACCGGCTTTCGGTGACCTCGACCTTTTCGGCCCAGTGCCAGAATTTGGAATCGGGATCATGGGAGGTTTCGCGCGCCGGCTGATCGGCGACCAAAAGTTCCATCACCATCTTCTGCGCCGCAACCGCGCGGTCGCTCGCCGACTTCACCTTCATGCCGACGCTGGGCGTGCGCTTGCAGGACGCCGCCAGCACGCGCTCGCCCTCGATCTCAACCATGCAGGCGCGGCAATTGCCGTCCGGACGGTAGTCCGGCTCGGGCGAATAGCAGAGATGCGGAATCTCGCGGCCCTGGCGTTTCGCGACCTGCCAGATGGTCTCGCCGTTGACGGCCTCGACCTGCTTGCCGTCGAGTTCGAACTTGATCTTTGTCATTCCGCCGCTTCCTTGAACTCGTCGGGGAAATATTTAATGACGCTCGTGAGTGGATTCGAGGCGGCCTGGCCGAGGCCACAGATGGACGCATCGCGCATCGCCTGGCCCAATTGATCGAGCAGTTCCCGGTTCCAGACCGGCCGTTCCATCAACAGCGCCGCCTTTTGCGTGCCGACGCGACAAGGCGTGCACTGGCCGCAGCTTTCATCCTCGAAGAAGCGCATCAGGTTGAGTGCGGCGCCCTTCACGCTGTCCTGCTGAGACAGGATGACGATGGCGGCCGAGCCGATGAAGCAGCCGTATTTTTCCAGCGTGCCGAAATCGAGCGGGATGTTGTCCATCGAGGCCGGCAGAATGCCGCCGGATGCGCCGCCCGGCAGGTAGGCACGGAAAATGTGGCCGTCAGCCATGCCGCCGCAGTATTCCTCGATCAGCTCGCGCACGGTGATGCCAGCCGGCGCCAGCTTCATGCCGGGATTTTTCACGCGACCGGAAACCGAGAAACTGCGCAGGCCCTGACGATCGTTGAGGCCGTGGCTCTTCCACCAGTCCGCGCCCTTTTCCACGATCTCGCGCACCCACCACAGCGTCTCGACGTTGTTGATCAGCGTCGGCAGGCCGAACAGCCCAACCTGGAACGGATAAGGCGGCTTGTGCCTCGGCAGGCCGCGCTTGCCTTCGAGACTCTCCAGCAGCGAGGATTCCTCGCCGCAGATATAGGCGCCGGCGCCCCGGCGCATGTGAAGCGTTGGGCCGCCCGGCGGCAACCTGGCGATTTCACGTTCGAGAATTTCGCGCGAGGCCGGATATTCATCGCGGATGTAGATGTAGACCTCGGGCGCTTCGACCACATACGCGCCGATCAGCATGCCCTCGATGAAGCGATGCGGATCGGTTTCGAGATAATAGCGGTCCTTGAACGTGCCGGGCTCGCCCTCGTCGCCGTTGATCGCCATCAGCCGTGGGCCGGGCTCTCCCAATACCGCGCGCCATTTTCGTCCGGTCGGAAAACCCGCGCCGCCGAGCCCGCGCAGTGAGGCATCATCGAGCGCCTTCAGGAGATTTTCCTTCGGCAGTTCGCCGGAGCGCAGGCGGTTGAGCAGCTTGTAGCCGCCGGCGGCGACATAGGCGTCGTATTCGATGTATTTCGGCAGATGCGCATGCGTGTCGCCGGCCTTCGCGGTCGCAAGCACATTCGCAACCGTAGCGTGGTCCACAAAATTGTGCCCGACTTCGGCGGCCGGCGCGGTATCGCAGCGGCCTACGCAGGGCGCCCGCACCACGCGGATGCCGGGACCCGCCTTGTCCTGCAACTCATGCAGCAGTTTTTCGCCGCCCAGCATCGCGCAGGTGAGCGAATCGCAGACACGAATGGTGAGCGGCGCGACGTCGGGCACGCCTTCCTTCACCACGTCGAAATGCGCATAGAAGGTCGCCGTCTCGAACACCTCCGCGAACGATAGCTTCATCTCGTCGGCAAGCGCGGCGAGATGCGCGGCGGAAATCTGATGATACTTGTCCTGGATCAGATGCAGATGCTCGATCAGCAGATCGCGGCGGCGCGGCCGGTCGCCGAGCAAGTGCTCGATCTCGTGCTGAGCGATCGGATCGACCTGCCGGCCCTTCGGCGTCGATTTGGCGCGCCGCCGCCCTTCGCCGGGATGCTCGAACGAGCGAACCTTTTGCAAGTCATGAACCATGGAAAACGTCTCGTTCCTGCCTGTCAGCCGCAGCAATCCTAATCCGTGGCATGCCAGATGCCAAGCGAATTATCGCGTCATCGTAAGCATTTAAGTGGGCATGCAGCGGCGCAGTTAAAGCTCTTGGCCCAGAGCGAACCTTGCGTTCGGGCCTGCCTTGTGCCGATCCGCCAATGAGAACTCGAATTCATCCGCAAGATCAATAAAGGCG
>JBJMTR010000108.1:0-10073 GCA_045811565.1 Bradyrhizobium sp. | reverse complement strand
GATGGCATCGAGCTGTCGAAGATCGCGATGACGCCGATCGACGGTAGGAATATGTGACGCGGTCATTCCGGGGCGATGCGCAGCATCGAACCCGGAATCTGGACTCTCGAGATTCCGGGTCTGGTCCTAGAGCGTGATGACTTTTCTTCGAATCGTCATCCCGCTCTATCCTTTTGTTTGAGCATGATCTCCGCGCAAACGCTTTGCGTTTGTCGCGAGGGAAAACCGGTGCCCACTTTTCCGGATCATGCTCACATCTAGCGGATCATCCCGGAATGACGTCCCAATCACAAATCGAGCGCCTTGTAGCGCCGAAAGATGCCTTCTTCGTTGAACGGGATGCGCCGGTCGCTGGCGAGATAGGCCTTGATGTTCGGCCGCTCGGCGACGCGGTCATGCAAGTCGATCAAGCCGGGAATATTTCTCTCAAAGGCCTTCATGCGTTTCGGAAAGGCGTAACGCAGCCCTTCCACGATCTGGAACAGCGACAGATCGGCGTAGGTCACCCGGCGGCCGGTGACATAAGTGCCACCGTTTTCCTTCACGAGCCCTTCGAAGTAGCCGAGATATTTCGGCACGCGTTCTTTCCAGAACTCCTCCGTGCGTTTCTTCGCGGGCGTGCGCTGGTCCTCGTAATACAGCGACGGTCCGAGCGGATGATGGGTGTCGTGAATTTCCAGCACGAGATCGGCGATGGTGAGCTGCAATTGATGCACCCACAGCTTTCCTGCTTCTGCCTTCGGCGCCAGGCCATGGCGCGCGCCGAGATAAAGCAGGATGTTGGCGGTCTGCCCGATCACGAGATTGCCGGCTTTGAGGAATGGCGGCGCAAACGGCGGCGTGCCGCTGCCCGCCTCCATCATCTTCATCATCGCAGCCATGCCGCTGCCGCCGCGCGCGACATCGTCATAGTTTGCGCCGGCGTCCTCCAGTGCGAGGCGGACATATTCGCCACGGCCCTGAATCATGGGCCAGTAATAGAGCTGATAACGCATTATCCCTCTCGCCCCAATTAACTGCTTTGCGCGAAACGGCCGGCTTGACCGAAGCCGAACGCGTCGCGGCGGCTGACGGATTTCGAGAATGTGTCAGTTTGAATTTTCCACTGCTCCCGCCCCGTTTCCGGGGCGGGGGCAATTCAGACTTTAATCTCCCGGGGGCCGATACTTGATCGACGAGGCCTTTTTCATGGCTGCCAGCGTCTCCTCAACGGTCAGCAAGACAGTCGTCTCTAGGGAGCTCAGCGCTCCGCCAGCTCCAATTGCGAGCGCGGTGGCCGCCATCGAGACATTATCCGGGGCCTCCCATAAGGAGTATCCATCGTGATCGCCGAAGGCGTACCAGAAGCCGTGCAACTTGCCGCCCACCGCTTCGATGTACTCCTTGGCTGCCGCACGGCGGTCCTCGGGCTTCTTGATGAGCTTCGCCCACGTTGCTGGCGTATAACTGAACCGGGTCAGGTAGAGGGACATGGTCATTCCTCCTCATCACTGCTTCATCCGGTCGGGAGCCTCAAAGTGTGCCGGAATCAGGTCGCACCTGATGCCACCTCCCGTCACTCACTTTCGCTAGACATGAACGAGCTGAGGCGCGGGGACCTCAGTTCGCCGCGAAGCAGTATAGCAGACCGTCGCCGCCGGTGCTCTTGAGGTCGGCTTGCGAGCAACCGCCGTCCGGACCGCGCGAAGGATGCGAAGAGTTCCAGGATTTTGACGGCTCGTCATCGCGCAGCCCGATGCGGTCGGAATGCCCGACCATCGCCGCGCCCTGCGTGCTGCTCGTCCAGTTCTTGCAGGTGCGGTCTTCGCCGGCGGCAAAGGCGCTGCCGTCCGCTTGAGATCCAGTCAGCACGTCGTGTCGGTTCGGCGTATCGCCTCGGCCATTGATGACCTCGCCCTTCTCGCTCAGCGCGGTCTGCTTGGTCAGATCGGCCTTGGCGCTGTGCAGGTCGGCGACATCCTTCGCGATCACCACGCCCTTGGAATTTTTCCACGGACCCCTGCCGATGCGGTCGCGCGCATTCACGGCAGGCGCGCCGGACGCCTCCTGGGTCGAGAGATAGGCGCGCCAGGTTTTGGCGCCTGCACCGGCCGCCTGCGCCAGCGTCTGGCAATGATTATCGGCTCCGGCGAGACCGCCGAGATTGCCACCATTGCCGATGCCGTTGCTGGTCAGGAAGAAACTGGTATCGGCCGATTGCGCCAGCGCTGCTGGCGCTGCGAAGATGGCGAGAGCCGTGCAGGCCGGCGATATGATCCTGACAAGAACCTTCATGGAGTCCTCCCGATTTTGGCTCGCTCGTTTTTGGTCCGCTGACATCAACCCGTCGCGGCAAGCGTCATTCCCACCCGCCCACGACACGGAAATCAAACGCGCAAAGCAAAAGGCGCTGCGGCATGAACCGCAGCGCCTCGTGTTGTCTCAATCTTGCAAACGATCAGTTGGTCTGCTGGATCGCCGAGAGTTCCCAGTTTCCGCCATGCCGCCGCGCGAAGGTCCAGACCTCCGTCACTTCGACCGGCTGTTCGCTGCCGGCAACGAGGCGACCGGTGGCCCGTTCTAGCGTCTTGTCGACCAGCGAGAACCGCATCGCCACGGTGGCGAAGTCGGTTTCGCCTTCGCGCCAGGCTTCGGCGAGGTCACCCTGCAGCAGCTTGACGTCGGAGAGCTTGTTGACGTCGTTCCGGGTCTTGTTCTCCTCGAGGTCCTTGGTGAAGTAAGACACCATTTCCGGCGTCGCGAGCGTATGCAGCTTTGCGACATCCTCGTTCGACCAGGCGGCCTGGATTTCGCCGAGCAGCCGCTCGAACGCCTCATAGTCGGCCGGGACGATTTCCAGCGGCGCGCTACCCGATCCCAGGCCAAAACCCAGTCCCGAGCGCGAGCTCGGTTGCGGGCCCGGGCCGGAAGCGGGACCGCCGGCATAGGCGGCCGTCGGTGCGTTGCGGCGCTGCCACCACGACATTGCCAACCGCACTACCAGCACGATCAGGCCGATCTGCAGCAACAGCCCGATTATCGAGGACAATCCGCCGAGTCCCGAGAACAAGCCGCCACCGAACAGCATGCCGAACAGCCCGGCGCCCAGGAAGCCCGCGGCGAGCCCGCCGAGCAGGCTTCGACCCATGCCCGGGCGGTTGAACAAGCCGCCGCCGGCAGTCGCCGGGCTGCCCACGCTGGGGTTGCCCGGCTGCGTGTAGGTGCGGTTGAACGGTTGGGCTGTGCCCGGTGCCGTGGACGTGCTGGGCGGCGCGGAGTAAGTCCGCGAGCCGCGGGAGCCCGAACCAAAGCCGCCGCCGGCGCGGGCGTCGGCCGACGATACCGTGATGACCAACGGCACCGCCAGCGACATCACCACGGCGATGGCCCGAACAATTCCGCGCGTACGTTGCGTGAAATTCATGTTTGTTTCCTCAATCCCCGGTATGGGGAACCGCCCCTAAGATGGGCAGGGCTGCCTAAAAGGGAAGCGGTAAACGGGAACCGCGGCTGCGGCCCTCGGTCGCGGGGATGGGGAAAACGCCTGTTACAGAGCTCGTCACCGGGCTCGATCCGGCAGTCCATCCCTCTTTCGGAAGACGCTTTCTCGAGAAGATGGATCGCCGCAACGAAGTCCGGCCATCGCAGGAAATATATCGGGTCGCGCGCCTTCGCCTCTTTTTGCGCCGCCACATCTTCCGGCGTTTATTGCGGCGCCATGGTCTCCTTTACCGCTGCCACCAGCTGGGTCAGCGTGAACGGTTTTGGCAGGAACGCGAACTGCTCGTTTTCGGGCAGGCTCTTTTCAAAGGCGTCTTCCGCATAGCCGGAGACGAAGATGATCTTCAGGTTCGGATTGCGGATGCGCATTTCCTTGAGCAGCGTCGGGCCGTCCATCTCCGGCATCACCACGTCGGAGACGACGAGATCGACCGCCCCGTTCTTCTCCTCCAGCGCTTCCATCGCCTCGATGCCATTGGACGCCTCGATCACGCTGTAGCCGCGCGAGCGCAGGCCGCGCGCGTTCAGCGAACGCAGGCCTTCCTCGTCCTCGACCAGCAGGATGGTGCCCTGCCCGGTCAGGTCGGCCCGCGGCTTCGACGACTCGGCGGCGGCTTCCTTGGACGCGCCATTGGCGGCGTGGGGCTCCGGCGCGACCTCCTGCTCGGGGCGATGGCGCGGCAGGAAGATGCGGAACGAGGTGCCTTTGCCGGGCTCGGAATCGACATAGACAAACCCGCCGGTCTGCTTGACGATGCCGTAGACGGTCGACAGGCCGAGGCCGGTACCCTTGCCGACTTCCTTGGTCGAGAAGAACGGCTCGAAGATCTTGTCGACGATATCGGCGGGAATGCCGGTGCCGGTATCGGTGACATCGATCCGCACGTAATCCGCTGCCGGCATGCCCTTGTAGGAGAGGTGTGCGGATTCCTCGGTCGCCACGTTGGCGGTCTTGATGATCAGCTTGCCGCCGTCGGGCATCGCATCGCGGGCGTTGACGGCGAGATTGACGATCACCTGCTCGAACTGCGAAACGTCAACCTTCACCGGCCAGAGATCGCGGCCGTGCATCAGGTCGAGCTTGACCTTCTCGCCGATCAGTCGGCGCAGCAGCATGGTGAGATCCGACAGCGCGTCGCCGAGATCGAGCACCTGCGGCCGCAAGGTCTGCCGGCGCGAGAACGCCAGCAGCTGCCGCACTAGCGTCGCCGCGCGGGTCGCGTTCTGTTTGATCTGCATGATGTCCTGGAACGACGGATCAGTCGGCTTGTGCGCGTTCAACAGGAAGTCGTTCGCCATCATGATGGCTGAGAGCACGTTGTTGAAATCGTGCGCGATGCCGCCGGCGAGCTGGCCGACCATGTCCATCTTTTGCGACTGGTTGATCTGGTTCTCCAGCGTACGCCGCTCGGTGGTCTCCAGCATGTAGACGATGGCGGCTTCGGTTTCACGCTCGTCTTCTTCAACCGCGGTGACGAAGAACTGCCCCCAGCGTTCCTTGGCGCCGTCGAGCATCGCCTCCACCGGCGCGATGTCGCCCCGCCCTTCGGCGGCCTGGTTGATCGCGGCGATCAACAGGCTGCGGTCGCGGGGATTGACCGCGCGAAAGATCGATTTGGTGGCGGCGCCCTCGCGATCGAGGCTTTGCGCCAGCTTGGCATAACGGGCATTGGCGCGCATCACCTCGCCACCGCGGTCCACGGTGGCGATCGCCATCGGCGTGTGATCGAAGAAGCGCATGAAGCGGACTTCGGCGGCGCGCTCGGGATCGGAATGCTCGTCGCGGGCGCGACTGATCGCCAGCGTGCGAGACGCGCCGGGCGTACCGTCCGCACCGAACGCCAGCTTGTGATACAGCCGCACCGGCATGGTTCTGCCGCTGCGCATCCGCAGGTCGATGTCGAATACTTCGGTCTTGACCTCGCCCGGTACCGGCACGATCGAGGTCAACAGCGCCGCACCGTCGCCCGAGACGATATCGGTCAGCCTCAACCCACCCGATCCGATTTCAGCGAGGTCGTGATCCAGCCAGTTCGCCAGGGTTGCGTTGACGTAGACCACTTCGCCGGCCGGACTGACGGAGAAAAAGCCGCAGGGCGCGTGATCGAGATATTCGATCGCATGCTGCAACTCCCTGAATACGTCCTCCTGCCGTTCGCGGTCGCGGGTGATGTCGGCAATCGACCACACCGCGTATTTAGCCTCGCGCTTGCTCTGGCCGAGCGGACGCACCCGCAACCGGAGCCAGCGGCCATGCGCTCCGTCGGTGCCGGCGATACGGACCTCTTCCTGCTGGCGTTTGCCTTCACGCGCCGCCTTGAGGAGACGGAACACCGCTTCCGAGACATCGGGATTCCCGATGAAGACGCGCTCGACCGGCCGCACATCCTGCGGGCTCGCAGCCCCCGTGAGTGCGCGATAGGCCGCGTTGGAATAGACCACGTGGCCTCTGGGATCGGTGACCGCGAGCCCGTCATAGGCATGATCGGCGATGCGACCCATCACCGGATCGTCGGCGGCGCGATCGGTGAAGCGGATGATGCCCGCGGCAAACGCGAACAGGTTGAACAGCCCGACCATCGCCAACAGCGCCAGCACGCCAAGGATATAGGGCTGTGCCTGGGCGCGGCCGATGGTCATCAGCGCGACCGCGACTGCGACAATGCCCGCCGCGACCAGCAGCACCAGAACGATGCTGCCGCCCCGCCGCGCCGGTTCGTTGGCCACGAATGGCTCGGATGGCAAATCGTTGTTGGTTTCGACGGTCATAGGGGGCGGCGCAGCCTGTCGGCATGGATATGACGCGCTCATCGCGCGCGGGTTCCTGAGTGCCTGAATCGGACCCGCTAGCGCAAGTCCGTCGGGCGGCTATTTTCGCAACTTAAACCCGCTTCACGCCGGTTTCCGCTCCCTCTCGTCACATCGGGCGGCCCGAAACGGTGCGCTTGAGGCCCATGACATAGCCGATGATTTCGGCGACCGCGTGGTAGTGCTCGACCGGAATTTCCTCGTCGATATCGACGGTTGCATAGAGCGCCCGGGCCAGCGGCACGTTCTCCACGATCGGAATATCATGCTCTTTCGCGATTTCCCTGATCTTCAACGCGATATTGTCGACGCCCTTTGCGACGCAGACCGGCGCCGACATGCTGCGCTCGTAGGACAAGGCGATCGAATAGTGGGTCGGGTTGGTGATGATCACGGACGCCTTGGGAACCGCGGCCATCATGCGCTTCTTCATGCGCTGCTGCCGCAACTGGCGGATCTTGCCCTTGATATGCGGGTCGCCTTCGGCCTGCTTGAACTCGTCCTTCATCTCCTGCAGCGACATCTTCTGCCGCTCGTACCATTGCCGGTACTGGAAGAAGTAATCCGCGATCGCGACCACAGCCAGCATTGCGACCACCGCGCTCATCAGATGTAGCGTCAGGCTGGTGGTCGCGCCGAGAATTTCGGCGGGATCGAAGTGCAGGAACGCCTCCAGCCGATGCCACTCCGGCCACAGCACCGCCGTCATCACCGCGCCGAGCGCGATCAGCTTGAAGATGCCCTTGGCGAAATTGGCCGCCGCCTGCTTGCCGAAAATGCGCTTGAACCCGGCGCCGGGCGAGACCTTGTTGAATTTCGGCTTCAGCGACTCCCCCGACCATACCAGCCGGTGCTGAACCATGTTGCCCGCGATTGCGGCCAGCATCAACATCAACAGCGGCACGCCGACCGCGGCGATCACGGTATAGGAAAGTGTCTGCGCCAGCGCCATCAGGCCGGCGCCGTCGGTGTGGATCATCCATGAATTGGCCACCAGATTGCGCATCGGCATCATGATGCCGCCGCCCATCGATCCCGAGAACGTCGACAACACAAGCGTTCCGCCAGCGATCACGAACCAGGTGTTCACTTCCTGGCTCTTGGCGACGTCGCCCTTCGCATGCGCATCATCGAGACGCTTTTGCGTAGGGTCTTCTGTTTTGTCGTCGGTATCCTCGGCCAACGCGGCCTCCCTATTTCAGCGGGGTCAGCTCGTGCATGACGCCGATGAAGTAATCGAG
Organism: Bradyrhizobium sp.; assembly: GCA_045811565.1. Classification (GTDB taxonomy): domain Bacteria; phylum Pseudomonadota; class Alphaproteobacteria; order Rhizobiales; family Xanthobacteraceae; genus Bradyrhizobium. The sequence goes on along the minus strand of JBJMTR010000108.1, from coordinate 2,544 downwards.
GTAAGTTCCCATCATCGCCGCGATCACGAGCGCGAAGATCAAAAAGCCGGCGAGGATCGACAGCGGCACGCCGACGAAATAGACTTGCATCTGCGGCATCAGCCGCGCCAGTACGCCAAGCCCGATGTTGAAGACGAGGCCGAACACCAGGAATGGCGCCGACAGCTGCATGCCGATCTTGAAGGCCGCCGCGAAAGCGCGGGTGGCGAGCGCTGCGACATCGCCGCTCGGCATCAATTCTCCCGGCGAAAAGATCCGGTAGCTCTCGTTCAGTGCTGATAGCACGAGATGATGGCTGTCGGTGGCGAACAGCAGCGTCACACCGAGAATGGTGAGGAAGTTGCCGATCAAGAGCCCCTGCTGACCCTGGGTCGGATCGACAGCGGTGACAAATCCTAGGCCGAGTTGTTGGGCGATCACCGAACCTGCGACCTGCAGCGCCGACAGGGTGACGCGGGCGGTTGCGCCCAGCACGATGCCGATAACGATCTCATGCAGCATCAGCACCATCAGAGAGGCGATCGAATTCATGTCGACGTGATAGGCGGCGCGATGCAGCGGCAGAATGATCAGCGCCAATAGCAAGGCGATCGCGAGCTTGACGCGAACCGGGATGTTGCTCTCGCCAAAGCCCGGCAACAACATCACCATCGCGCCGATCCGTGCGAACACCAGCATGAAGGTCGCGGCGAGCGCCGGCAGCAGGGAAATATCGATGCGCATCGTCTACGCACATTGCATCAACCGCCTATGATTCGCGACGAAATCCGCATCATGTGGCCGTGCAGCGAGTCCGCCATGAACGGCAGCGCCAATAGCAGCGTCACGAAGATCGCCAAAATCTTCGGCACGAAGATCAGCGTCTGTTCCTGAATCTGCGTCAGCGCCTGGAACAGCGACACCACGACGCCGACCACAAGCCCGACCACCATCAGCGGCGACGACACCACCACAATGGTCCAGATCGCATCGCGCGCCACGTCGAGGGTTTCCGGACCGGTCATTTGTCTTTCTCTTTCTCTCCGCTCTTGGTGAGGAGCGCGCTTGCTACCTTCGTCATTCCCGGGATGCACCCTCGGCGCAGGCCCGGAATGACAACTAGATCGGCATCTTCATGACGTCTTCGTAGGCCTGGATCACGCGGTCACGCACCGACACCAGTGTCGAGACCGCGACATCGGTTTCCGCGACCGCCGTCACCACGTCCATCACGTTGGCCTTGCCCGAGGTTATCGCCATGGTCTGCGCGTCGGACTTCTTGCCGGCCTCCAGCACGCTGCCGACGGCGTCCTTGAGCAGCGCGCTGAAGGACGGGCCGCCGGTCTGGCCGCCCTTCTCCGCCCTGCCGCTTTCCATCATGCGGGCGAGGCTGGCATAGGCGTTTGCAGCGACAGTGGGGGAAGCCATTTTCTACCGATCCCTGTTTTCAGGCCTTGAGGATGTCGAGCGTGCGTTGGATCATTCGGCGCGTGGCGCTGATGATGTTGAGGTTCGCCTCGTAAGACCGCTGCGCATCGCGCATGTCGGTCATTTCGACCAGCGGATTGACGTTGGGATATTTGACGTTGCCCGACGCGTCCGCTGCTGGATTGCTCGGCTCGTATTTGACGCGGAACGAAGACTGGTCGGGGCGGATCCTGCCGAGCGTCACCACCCTCGCGTCCATCGTGCGGTCGAGCGCAGAAGAAAAGGTCGGCACCTTGCGGCGATAGGGTTCGCCGCCGGCAGCCTGCGCGGTGGAATCCGCGTTGGCAATATTTTCCGAGATCACCCGCATCCGCCCGGCCTGCGCGCGCAGCCCCGAGGTGGCGATGCTCATCGAGCGGGCGAAATCGCTTCCATCATCGGCCATGATCCAGCTTCCCTCGATGCGTCAACGTTTTCCGATGGCGGTCTTGAGCAGCCCGAGGCTGCGGCTGTAGAGCGAGGTCGCCGCCGCGTAATCCATCTGGTTGGCGGAAACTTTCAACATCTGCTCTTCGAGATTGACGGCGTTGCCGGCGGGCCGGGTCTGAAAACCGCTTTTGCCGCCGTCGTTCTTGAAGCTGTCACTGGCCCCCGCCGCGGCGATATGGCCGGTGCTGGTCCGCAGCATCGGCAGCGACCCCATCGCCCCGCCGATCGTCGAGCCGCGGCTGTCGAATGTCGGCTCGACCAGGTCGCGCGGCTTGAAATTCGGCGTGTCGGAATTGGAGATATTTTCGGCCAGCACCCGCTGGCGCTCCTGGTGCCACTGCATCTTGGTGCGCAGCCCCGACAGGATCGGAAGATCGTTTATGGCCATCGGCAACCGCTCCCCGTTAACCTCTGGGGCCACGCCCCGAGCTAGGCAGAATTTGCCCGGTGTATGGTTAACAGCTGGTTAAATTGTTCCGCTTCGTCGTGACCGCAGAGCGATTACGGCGCGGAATCGATGCCTGGCAGCGATACGAGCGCATTTTCGCCACGAAAACTGCGTTAACCAGCAGGGGGGCGAGGCGGCCCCGGCCGCTAAGAAGTCGTTTTGGATCAACCGATTCTTGGTCTATTAATTAACGGGGACGG
>JBJMTR010000107.1:0-8444 GCA_045811565.1 Bradyrhizobium sp. | reverse complement strand
GGGCAGGGGACTGGCGGGAAAAGCCGGCGAATGCCGCCAGTCCCAAGTGCCCGGATGCGACGCAAATGCCGACCGGAAGGCTGATATGGCTGCGCCGTTGCTGTTTGCGGCGGTGCGCTTGCCTTCGCGGGCGAGACCGTCTTTGAGCGCATGCACGATCAGCGCGCGGACCAGGCCGGCGTTGCGGAAGCGCACTTCGGTCTTGGCGGGATGCACGTTGGCGTCGACCTCCTGCGGCTCCAGCGTCACAAACAGCGCCACGACGGGATGGCGGTCGCGCGGCAAATAATCGGAATAGGCCGCGCGCACCGCACCGAGAATGAGCTTGTCGCGTACCGGCCGGCCGTTGACGAACAGATATTGGCCGAGCGCGTTCGCGCGGGTCAGCGACGGCGCGGCAGCAAAGCCCTCGACCACGATGCCTTCGCGCTCGGCGCGCACTTCGATGGCGCATGCGCGGAATTCGCTTCCTAAGATATCGCCGAGCCGCGTGAGCCGGCCCGCGGCGCCGGGTAACGCTGCGGCCCAGGTCATCGGGGCGCGTTCTTCGCCGGCCAGCGTGAACGCGATGTCCGGTCGCGCCATCGCCAGCCGCCGGGCCACTTCGCGGATCGCTTCGGCCTCGGTGCGGTCGGTCTTGAGAAACTTTAGCCGCGCCGGCGTCGCATAAAAGAGATCGCTGACTTCGACGCGCGTTCCCTGTGAGAGCGCCGCCGGCGTGATCGCCGATTTCTCCCCGCCTTCGACCGACAGCGACCACGCATGCGGCTCGCTGGCGTGGCGCGTGGTGATGCCGAGCTTCGCCACCGAGCCGATCGAGGGCAGCGCCTCGCCACGGAACCCCAGCGTGCGAATCCGCAGGAGATCTTCGTCGTCGAGCTTGGAGGTCGCGTGACGATCGACCGACAGCGCGAGATCGCCATGGGTCATGCCGCTGCCATCGTCGGTGATGCCGATCCGGCGTCGGCCGCCGCCATCGGTAAAAATGTCGATCCGGCTGGCACCAGCGTCGATCGCGTTCTCCACCAGCTCCTTGACTACGCTCGCGGGACGTTCGACCACCTCGCCGGCGGCGATGCGGTTGACGACCTGTTCGGGGAGTTGGCGGACGGGCATGGGGTTGGCTGTGGGAGGCGATTCGGCGCTAAACCGGCATTCTAGGCGCCCGTGACGGCAAATGCATGGGTCGAAGCCGAATCAATTCCATGCTGGGGATGAGGCTGGGCTATCACCTTGAAGATACTGATGTTCGTCGTGCCAGGCGTGCCGCGATGTGGGATTGTGAGGTCGCGCGTGCGGGTATATCGTTTAGAAAAATTATAATGTCAGGGAGTAACGCCATGTGCCATCTCTTCGCGCACCAGCCTGAACGCGATTATGAATCGCAGACCCGATCGCTGCGGATCGGCGGCCATTGCACCTCGATCCGCCTGGAAATGTCGTTCTGGGACACGCTGGAGGAGGTCGCGGCGAAAGAGGGGATGAGCCTCGCGAAATTCCTCACCTCACTGCACAACGAGGTTCTGGACCATCACGGCGAGGTCAACAACTTCGCCTCGCTCCTGCGCTGTTCCTGTCTGATCTATCGCTCCAGGAGCGCCGTTGCCGTTCCGGAATTCCGCGGCAATGCCGCCGCCATTCTCGACGCAGCCGAATAATTTCAGCCCGATATTAAAGCAAAGCGGCTCTGTCCCATTCCGGACAGAGCCGCTTCATCTTGTGCGAGCTTAAATCTCCTTGCGTTGCATCGCGCCCGCGATGTGGTCCGCCTGCCGGATCGCGAGTGACACGATCGTCAGCGTCGGATTGCATGCGGCGCCACTGGTGAACTGGCTGCCGTCGGACACGAACAGGTTCTTGATGTCGTGACTTTGGCCGAACTTGTTCACCACGCCATCCCTCGGTTTCTCGCTCATCCGATTGGTGCCCATGTTGTGGGTGCTCGGATAAGGCGGGGTCGGGTAGGTCACTGTAGCGCCGACGGCCTCGTAGACGGCGGCGCCCTGCTTGTATGCGTGATCGCGCATCGCGGCATCGTTGGGATGATCGTCGAAATGCACGCTCGCAACCGGCATGCCGAATTTGTCCTTGGCCTTGGGATCGAGGGTGATGCGATTGGTCTCCTGCGGCATGTCCTCGCCGACCAGCCACATCCCGGCCATCCGCGGATAAGCCTCCATCGCGCTTGAGAACGACCGCCCCCACGCGCCAGGGTTCAGGAACGCCGCCATGAAGGGAACCCCGACCGACAGAGTTTCCATTTCGTAACCGCCGACGAAGCCACGCTTGGGATCATTGCGGGCCTCATCGCGGATAATGCCAGCCATGGTGGTGCCGCGATACATGTGCACCGATTTCTCGAATGCGGCATACACGCTGCCGGTCATGTGCCGCATGTAATTGCGGCCGACCTGCCCGGACGAGTTGGCGAGACCGTTAGGGAACGTGTTGGAGGCGCTGTTGAGCAGCAGGCGCGGGCTCTCGATCGAATTGCCGGCCACCGCCACCACGCGCGCCTTCTGGCGCTGCATGGCGCCGCTCTCGTCGGCATAGACCACGCCGGTCACCTTGCCCGACGCATCGTGCTCGATCTTGATCGCCATGCTGTTGGGACGCACCTCGAGATTGCCGGTCGCTTCGCCCCTGGGAATCTCGGTGTAAAGCGTCGACCACTTTGCTCCGGATTTGCAGCCTTGGAAGCAGAACCCGATCTGCTGACACGATCCGCGGCCATCGCGGGGTTCGCTGTTGATGGCCATGTTTCCGGTATGCACGGTCTTGTAGCCAAGTTTCCTGGCGCCGGCTTCAAGCACCTTGAAATTATTGTTGCCGGGCAGGCCGGGAATACCATTGGTCCGAGTCACGCCCATTTTGTCTTCGGCCTTGGCGTACCAGGGCTCCATTTCGGCGAGCGTGATTGGCCAATCCAGCAGATTGGCGCCGGACATGCCACCATAGCTAGTCTTGATCTTGAACTCATGCTCGTCGAAGCGCAGCGATGCGCCGGCCCAATGTGTCGTTGAACCGCCGACCGCCTTGACAATCCATGCCGGAAGATTGGGGAAGTCTTTGGCCACGCGCCAGCTTCCCGACGTGGTGCGCATGTCGGACCAGGCGAGTTGGGTGAAACTCTCCCATTCATCGTTGACGAAGTCCTGGTTTTCGATGCGCGCGCCGGCTTCGAGGATCACGACCTTGACGCCTTTCTGCGCGAGCTCGTTGCCCAGCGTTCCACCGCCGGCACCTGAGCCCACGATCACGACTACGCCGCTGTCATTGAGATCGAATTTTGCCATTTGCAGTTCCTCCTGACCATTCGTTGCCCGGGCTAAGCCTTCGGGAGCCAGTCGATATCGGCGAAGCCGCGCTTGATGTAGCCGCCATGCTCGGCGGAGGAGCCTTCGTAGCCGAACTTCGGCCACAGCTCTTTCTGGTTGTAGAGGGAAACGACGAGATCGCCGCGGACCTTTTGGAAGAAGGCGGTGTCCTCGATGCGCTGCAGCAGCGCCACGCGATCGATTTCCCATGGCACCTGCGCATAGGGGACTTTGTGACGGTCGTTGGCATCCCGATCGAGCCGGGCCACGCCGTCGTTGATCAGCGCCTTTACGGCCGGATCTTTCGCCGCCTTGCCGTCCCACGGCTTGATTGCGATGATGTAGTAACTGTCGCCCAGGACGTCGTGCGGATAGATATCGCGCGCGACCTTCACCAGGGTCTTAAGTGTCGCCGGCGTCAGCGCAGTCGCGTCATCGGCCCAGGCGCTCTCGATACCCAGACCTGCGCTGGTCGCAATCGCGACAGTCGGCACCGCGGTTGCCGCACCTTGGAGAAAGACGCGGCGATTATATTTGCTTCGACGATCGACTTCTCTCATGGGTATCCTCCATTGAACATTTATTGATTGCCATTAGCCGAAGCGGCCGCCCCTCTGGATCACTTCGATCTTGTAACCATCGGGATCCGCGACGAAGAAGAAGCGCGCCAGGGTCTTGCCGTCATGCTTGAAGTCGCGCAGCGGTCCCGGGGACAATTTTTCCCGTTCGAACCTGACGTGTTCGGCATCGACATCATCGACGACGACGGCGAGATGGCCATATCCATCGCCAAGCGAATAGGGCTCATTGCGATCGAAGTTGACGGTGAGTTCGACCTCGAACGGGGACGAAGGGTGACGCAGGTAAATCAGGGCGAAATCCGGAAATTTGAGATGATCGGCGACTTCAAGCCCGAATGCGCGCGCGTAGAAATCGAGTGATTTCGCCTCATTGAGCACGCGGATCATCGAGTGAACCGGTTTTGCCATTCAATTCAGTTCCTTGAGGTAGGCAATGATCGCCGCACGGGTCTCGGGCTTCGATTGCCGGTACGCCATGACGGCGCCGGGGATGATCTGCTGCGGGTTGGCGAGCCAGGCGTCCAGTTTGGCGTCATCCCAGATGAAGTCGGCCTTTGCGAATCCTGCCGAGTAGCGGAAGCCGTCCGCCTTGCCGGCGGGCCGGCCGACGATCTTGACGAGCGATGGACCCTGCCGGTCAGGTTCGGACCTGTTCGTGGTGTGGCATGTCGCGCATTGCTGTTGGAACAGCGTCGCGGCGTCGGGCGGCTTGGCGGCGGGCAGCGACACTTGCGCGCCGGCGGTCTTCACGACAAGCAACGCTCCGCAAAGTCCCAACTCGATTGCCCGTGCTGCGCGCAGCTTTGTCATCTACATCACCGTTGGCGTGCGTAGACTTTAGGTCGCTGGCAATAAGCGGTGGTAGTAGCGGGCTGTTTCAAGGCAGAACAAAACGCAGCCGGCTTCGAGGCGCCGCTGTTTCGATCCGAGCGCCGAAGCGGCATGCGTCGGGACTCCGGATTGCCGCATTTATGGACAGTCCGTGGCCAAGGATTCGCGAAATTACCCCGAAATCCCTACACGATCACCACACGGCGCAGCTTGCATGGCGAATGCGCCGTTCGCAACACGATGGTCTGAGCGATGAGCAGGTCCGGTACACCGAACGGCGTACGGAAGAGCCGAGCCGTTCATCGCCAATCGAACTTGGGAGAAGTGGATGAAGTTAGTGAAAACCTCAGCGATCGCGCTTGCAATGTCGGCCCTGCTGGTCGGTCCCGTGCTGGCGCAAGGCGCCTCACCCAATACCCAGACCCGCGGCGGCGCGCAGGGCAAGACCCAGATGCAAGGCGGCATGTCGGGCAGCGGCGATGAGGAGTTCAATGCGCAAGCGGGCGGCGCGGCCGGAGAGAAGGCCGGCGCCACCACGAAGGCCGGCGCGAAAGGCACTGTGGGAGCCGGGAGCGGAACGGTAAAGGGCACCGGCGGCGCGGCCGGCGATGCCGCGACCAGCGGCAAGCGCTACTAGACCGCTTTTTCTCGAAACAGACACTCCGGCCGCGCCGCGGCCGGAGTTTTTTGCGACAATTAGGTTAGTCCGTCGCGGTTTCGACAGGCCCGCTCAATCGTCGAAGCGCGCCGCGCCACGGCGCGCCTTGATGTCGCCGCGGCGCTTTTTGCCTTCGAGCCGCCGCTGCTTCGAACCGAGCGTCGGCCGGGTCGGGCGCCGTGGCGTCGGCCGCACCAGGGCTTCGCGCAGCAATTCGAGCAGGCGGTCGATCGCGTCGCCGCGATTTCGTTCCTGGGTGCGGAAGCGCTGGGCGTGGATCACGATCACGCCGTCCTTGGTCATGCGCTGGCCCGCAAGCCGGGTCAGCCGGTCGGCGGCGGCCTCCGGCAGCGTGATCTTGCGCGTGTCGAAACGCAGCTGCGCTGCCGTTGCCACCTTGTTGACATTCTGCCCGCCCGGGCCGGAAGCGCGGACGAAGCCGATCTCGATATCGTTCTCGTCGATTGTGAGGTCGCGGGAAACCCGCAGCATGGCGTCACCGGGAAGCAATTTCTGGCGGCATAGCGAGGCGTCATCGTGAGGTGCGAGCTGGACGGCGCCTTGCGCCGTCAGTTTGCGAGCCTCGAAGGATGAGTATGTAGCACATCTTTCGAGACGCGCGCGCGAAGGGCGCGCCCTCAGGATGACGCCTGTATTTGCATTTGTGGAGAAAAGCCCCGAGACGAGCACTCAGTTCGCGGTCGGTGGCGCGGCGGCGGGCTGCGCGGCGGCCTGCGGGGCGCGGCCGACGATGACTGTCAGCAGGCCCTGGCCCCATAGCCGCTGCGCGGCTTTTTTGGCGTCGTCCAGCGTCACGGCATCGACGATGGCGTTGCGCTTCTCGATGTAGTCGATCGGCAGCTCGTCGAGTTGATATTGCAATAGCGCCTGCGCGAGCTTTGAGGAAGTATCGAGCGCCAGCATCTGCGAGCCCTTCAGATACGACTTGGCCTCATCCAGCTCGTTCTGGGTCGGGCCCTCCTCGGCGATGCGGCGGATTTCCTTTTCGATCGCATCGACGGTTTCGCCGGCGCGGTCGGCGCGGGTGCCGGTATTGCCGACAAACACCGCGGAGTGCTCCATCCAGAGTAGCGATTCATAGACCGAATAGGCCAGCCCGCGCTTCTCGCGGACCTCGTGGTAAAGTCGCGACGACAGACCGCCGCCGCCGAGGATATGGTTGACGACGTACCCCGCCATGAAATCCGGATCGTTGCGGCGGATGCCGGGACCGCCGAACGTCACGACGGTCTGCGGCACGTCGAGCGGAATGAAGGCGCGCTGCGGCGGTTTTGCCGCCAGGACATCAGGTACCGGCGCGAGGCTAGCTTTGGCGGGCAAGCCGCCAAACGTCTTGTCGAGCAGTTTGCCGAGCGTATCGGCATCGATATCGCCGACGACCGCAATCCGCAGCGTATCCTTGGCGATCACGCGGCGGACATAGTCCTTTAAATCGGCGATATCGATCTTTGGCACGCTATCCAGCGTCCCCGTCGATTGCCGGCCATAGGGATGACCGCCGAACGCGACTTCGAGGAATTTTCGGCTGGCGAGCGAGGTCGGGTTGGTGCTGTCGCGGCGGAGGCCGGAGATCACCTGGGCGCGGATCCGTTCGACGTCGGTTGCGTCAAAATGCGCGGACGTCAGCGCCATCTGCAAGAGGTCGTAGGCCTCGTCCTTGTTGTCCTTCAGCATGCGCAAACTGCCGCGGAGATAATCCCGCGTGGAGGAGAAGCTCAGTTCGATGGCGCGGCGATCGAGGCGCTCGTGAAATGTTTTTGAATCGAGATCGCCGGAGCCTTCATCGAGAAGATTGGCGACCATGTTGCCGACGCCGGGCTTGTCGGCCGGGTCCTGGGTGGCGCCGCCGCCGAAGGCATATTCCATCGCAATCAGGGGGACGGTAGCGTCCTGAACAAACCACGCCTCGATGCCGCCGGGCGAAACCAGGCGCTGGATCTTTGCCGCGGCGTGCGACGCGGTCGGTGCCAGTGATGTCAGCGCGAGGCAGGCCACGGCAAGGAACGCGACGCGCCGTGCGCGGGTTGCGAGATCGTTCACGAGCGCTTCTCCTCGCGTTTCGGCGCAGAATCCTTGATCAGATAGCCGGTCACCGAACGCTTCTTGTCGAGCCATTTTTGTGCGGCATCGCGCACCTGTTCGGCGGTGACGGCGCGAATGCGCTCCGGCCAACTCCTGATATCGTCGATGCTCAACCCCGTGGTGAGCGCGCCCCCATACCAACGCGCCAGCGTTGCCTGATTGTCCTGGGCGTAGATCGCTTCCGCAATCAGCTGGGTCTTGACCCGTTCGAGGTCTTCGGCGCGGGCGGTGTTTTGCGCGACATCCGATATCACGCTGTCGATCGCCTGCTCGACCTGTGAAAATTCCACGCCGGGTTTTGGCGAAACCGAGATCGAGAACTGCGATAGATCGAGCGCGGTGCCGGTGTAGCCGGCGCCGGCGCTGATCGCGAGCGGACGATCGATCACCAGCGCGCGATAAAGATAGGAGTTGGAGCCGCCGCCCATCAATTGCGCGAGCACGTCGAGCGCCGGGCTTTCGCCGGCGGCCGCCGTCGCGGCAGAGGGCACGAGGTAATAGCGGCGCAAGCCGGTCTGTTCGACGCGCGGATCGGACAGGGTCACGGTGCGCGGCGCCGCCGGCACCGGCTCCTGCGGGCGGATGCGCTTTACCGGGATGACAGGCTGGGCCGGGATTTCACCAAAATTCTTCTCCACCATTGGGCGGACATCGTTGGCATCCACGTCGCCGGCAATGATCAGGATCGCGTTATTCGGCGCATAAAAGCGCTTGTAGAAAGCGAGCGCATCCTCACGGTCGAGCTTCTCGATCTCCTGACGCCAGCCGATCACCGGACGGCCATAGGGATGGTTGAGATAGAGTGCCGCCATGATCTGCTCGGTCAGCCGCGCATCCGGGTTGTTGGCGACGCGCATGTTGAATTCTTCCAGCACGACGTCGCGCTCGGGCAGCACGTTCTCGTCCTTCAGGATAAGGCCGGTCATGCGGTCGGCCTCGAATTCCATCATCTTC
>JBJMTR010000106.1:0-6270 GCA_045811565.1 Bradyrhizobium sp. | reverse complement strand
TTCGGCGTACTCGTGGTGACGACCGTGTGCTTACCACCAATGCACACGGGCCGCGGGTGCTCCGGGCACCCGGCTTTCCCTGCGCCCTCTATTTTTCGAGGGACATGGTTCCTTTCAAACCTCGCGCGTGAAACGCGGCGAGATCGCGGAGCCATATCTGGAGATCTAGCTCGTGGCCCATCCTTCGAGACGCCCGCTGCGCAGGCTCCTCCGGATGAGGTCTGTTAGACCCTCATGGTGAGGAGCGCGGCAACGCCCGCTGCGCAGGCTCCTCAGGATGAGGTCTGTCAGACCCTCATGGTGAGGAGCGCGGCAACGCCGCGCGTCTCGAACCACGAGGCCACCGGATTCGTCTTATGCTCATCGTGCGATGGAAACGCGAAGACGCTTGCAAAATCGGACGATTTGAAAAGTAATGGGCGGGGATCGCACACTTCAGACGCGGCCTTTAGCGTATTTCTTCGGCAACCGCTGTGATATTTGTGATGGGATCAGACACTACTCCGATGAGGCTTCCTTCTTGATCGACAAGCTTGAACTTCTCTTGGCGCTGGCAAAGGAGCGGCATTTCGGGCGAGCCGCCGAAGCTTGTGGCGTCACCCAGCCGACGATGTCGACGAGCCTCAAGCAGCTTGAGGAAATCCTCGGGGTCATGCTGGTGCAGCGCGGTTCCCGCTTTCAGGGCTTTACGCCGGAAGGCGAGCGCACGCTCGACTGGGCGCGGCGCATCGTCGGCGACGCCCGTGCGATGCGGGAGGAGATCAACGGATTAAAGCACAAGCTCTCCGGCGAGATCCGGATCGCGGCCATCCCCACCGTGCTCGGCATGGTGGCCGCGCTGACGACACCATTCCGCGCGCGACATCCCGACGTGCGCTTTCGGATCCGGTCCTGCACGTCGGCCGAGGTGCTCGGCCTGTTGGAAAATCTCGAGGTCGATGCCGGCCTGACCTATATCGAGAACGAACCGATCGGCAAGGTTCGCACCATCCCGCTTTACAACGAGAGCTATCGCCTGCTGACCTCGCCCGACGGCATGTTCGGCGACCGCAAGCAGGTTACCTGGAAGGAAGTGGGGCAGGTGCCGTTGTGCCTCTTGACGCCGGACATGCAGAACCGCCGCATCATCGACCGCGCGCTGCTTTCGGTCGGCGCGGAGGCCACCCCGACGCTGACCTCAAACTCGCTGCTGGTTCTCTATACGCATGTGAAGACCGGACGCTGGGCGAGCGTAATGCCCGCGAAACTTGCGGAAACGCTAGGGCTGAAGGACACCGTGCGCAGCATTCCGATCGTCGATCCCGTGGTCAATTACAGCATTGGAATGGTCATTCCGCAGCGCGATCCGATGACGCCCTTGATCGCAGCCCTGGTGCAGGTCGCCCGCGAGGTTGCGCCGTCGCTGGAAAGCTAGTCTACGGATCAGGCCGCGGCCTGAATCTTCGCCCTTGCCCTTTGTGCATCGCATGGCAGGACGACGCGAACGACGGTGCCGACACCTAGCTTTGAGCGCAGCTTCATCGATCCGCCGTGCAGGTTGGTCAACGATCTCGCGATGGCGAGCCCCAGGCCCGATCCCGGATACGTCTTGGTGAGCTGGCTCTCGACCTGCTCGAACGGCTTGCCCAGCCGCCGCAGCGAATCCGGGGCGATGCCGATCCCGGTATCGGCGATCAACAGGACGATTGAATCGTTGCGCATTTGGCCGCGTACCACCACCTTGCCGTTATCGGGCGTGAACTTCACCGCGTTGGACAAGAGGTTGACGATGATCTGCTTGACGGCGCGGCGGTCCGCCACCACGGAAATGGTGCTTTCGATATCGGCATCGAGCGCCAGGTTCTTGTGCTCGGCGCGCCCGGACACCACGCGCAGCGACTCCGCCAGCGTCTTCGACAGATCAAGCGGCTCCATGTCGAGCTTCACGCGGCCAGCCTCGATCTTCGACATATCCAGGATGTCGTTGATGACTTCGAGCAGATATTGGCCGCTGGTCAGGATGTCATGGCAATATTCCTGATATTTGTCGGAGCCGAGCGCGCCGAACATGCCGCTGCCCATGATCTCGGAAAAGCCGATGATGGCATTGAGCGGCGTACGCAGCTCGTGGCTCATATTGGCGAGGAATTTCGATTTGGCTTCGTTGGCCTCCTCGGCGCGGTTCCTCTCGCGGGAATATTTTTCGGCGAGGTCGGCGAGCTCGACGGCCTGCCGTTCAAGCTCGGCCTGCGAGCGTTTCAGGTCGATCACGGAAGCGCGCAGGCGCAGGTCGTTGTCGACCAGTTTCTGTTCATGCTCCTTGATGCGGGTGATGTCGGTACCGACCGAGACGTAACCGCCGTCCTTGGTGCGGCGCTCGCTGATGTGCAGCCAGCTGCCGTCGTCGAGCTGCGCCTCGAACGTGCGCGCGCCCGGCGCGGGTGTGCCGGTATCGTGCAAGCGGGTGCGGACCTCCGGCATGCGGCCGACTTCGATCACGGTCTCATAGGAAGTGCCCGGCGTGACCGCCGAGTCCGGCAGCTTGTGCAGGCGCTGAAAATGCGAGTTGCAGAGCACGAGGCGGTCCTCGGCATCCCAAAGCACAAAGGCTTCCGGAATGGTTTCGATCGCGTCGCGCAGCCGCAGATCGGCCTCCACCGTTTTCTCGGCAAGGCTCTTTTGCTCAGTAATGTCGACGGCGATGCCGATCAAGTGCATGCCGCCATCGGCAGCCGCGTGGCTGAGTTCGCAGCGCACCCGCAGCCAGATCCAGTGGCCGTCGGTGTGCTGCATGCGGAAGGTCTGGTCGATGTGATCGATCTGGCCGGAGATCAGCTGATCGGCAATGTCGAACAGGTTGATGTCGTCGGATTTCACCAGCGCGTTGACTTCGCCGAACCTCAGAAGGTCGTTGCGGGAATCCAGCCCGAGCAGCGTGAACATCGATTGCGACCAGAAGATACGGCCACGCGACAGGTCCCAGTCCCACAGGCCGCAGCGGCCGCGATTGAGCGCGGTGTCGATCCGGCCGCGCACCGCGTCGTTGATGAGATCGCCTTCGCGGGCGCGGGTCGACTGCCAATGGAAGGCAAAGCCGAGGATCAGCACCACAAAGCCGGTCGTCGCCGACAACGTCACCGACAGCGCCGCATCCGATCCCCAGATCGGCTCGTTCCTTTCCTGGATGACGATGACCTGGCCGGGGAGGGATTTGACCAGCAGCGAGATCGCCATTGCGCCGCTGCCGCTTGGCAGGACCATGTCCGTGACGACGCCCTGTTGCCCGGGCGCGGCCAGCAGTTGCGCCGTGCTGATGATGTCGAGCACCCGATCGTTTTCACCGAAACTGTCGATGGGAACGCGGGCCAGCACGCGATGGTCGGCACCGGTGATGATGACATGGCGGCCCGCGGCGATGCCCCAGGATGGAATAAGGTCCGGCAGCACACTCTGCAGCCGCTCGATGTTCGCGACGCGATCCTGCCGGAACGAGGTCAGGCGGTCGAGACGCTCGGCCAGCATGTCGGTCAGCGCCGACAGGTCACGCTTCATGGCGGCGCGCTTTTGCCGGTTTTGGTCGATCACCTGCACGAAAGCGCCGAGGCAGATGGTGATCAGGAAGGCGATGATCAGGGTGGGCACGGCGCGGCGCAGCGCAGGCTCGGCGGTCAACAGCCTGTGATAGGCTGGCTTCGCAATCGACTGCGCCAATCCCTTGATCGAATCGGATTGGACGCACGCGTTCGCCGCATGCGCACGCGCCATGCCCTTGACCCCCACCGCAATTTGCTCTGCACCCGGTTCGGAGAACCGCCCCACGCTGCTTCCGAATCAATGTGATTTGAATCCAGTTTTTGCGGTCTGTCGAGAGTCAACAATTCGTTAATGAGAAATAATTCTTGTCCAACGCGGAATCGGGACTCGCAAGGTGAGTCTGAAACGAGAACGAGCCCGTCATACTACGCGCGCGGCGGCTCGGCGTGGCTGATAACGCGCTTGATGGTCGGGAATGCGCGACGCAACGCGCGCTCGATCTCATCGACGCGCTCGTGAACCCTGATGACGCTCATCGACGGCGCGGCGCGGCAGTGGAAGTTGACGATCTCGCCGGCGTCGGTGTCGCGCACCCGCACATTGTGAATGTCATGGATAGCTCCGTCGGCGGCAAAGCGCGACAGCGCGGCCTTGATGGTCTCGACGCGGTCGGGCGCGGCGTCGGTGCCGTGTGGCAATTCCGGTTCGAGCGGCTCGATATGAGTATCGACCTCGACGTCCTCGCCGAAATCCTCGCGGATGCTGCGTTCGAGCCCATGCGCGATGGCGTGGGCGGCCCGCAGTTCCATGTCTCCGTCGACCTCGAGGTCGATGCCGACGATCAGCTTCTCGCCGAGATCGTGCACGGTGACGTGGTGGACGGCGAGGCCCGAGTTGCGCGCGATCACCATGATGCGCTCGCGCACGCTCTCATTGTCGCGCGCCACCGGCACGGCGGTAAAGGTCAGGTCGGCGTCGCCAAGCGCCTTGGTGACGGCGTCGTGCGCCCTTCGCTTGATCTCTTCGACGCGGTCGATCGGGAAAGTGCGCGGCACCTTTACGGTGGCGTCGATGAAATGCGTCGGGCCGACCATGCGGACGCGCACCCGATCGACGTCGACGACGCCGGGGACCGCCCTGATCGCCGCCGCGGCTTTCTCCGATACGCCTTCCGGCGCGCGATCGAGCAGGGTTTCGACCGTGGAACCTGCCATCCGCAAGCCCAACAGCGCGATCATGATGGCCACTGCGATGGCGGCGGCCGCATCGCCCCACCAGAAGCCCAGCCCGGCCAGAACAAGACCGATAATGCCCGCGAGCGAACCCAGGACGTCGGAAGCAAAATGCAGCGCATCCGCGGCCAGCGCCTGGCTCTTGGTGGCGCGCGCGGTGCGATGCAGCGCCCGCGCGCGCCACCAATTGACGGCGATGTCGACCAGCAGGACGAGAAAGGGAATTGCCGAAATCGTCGGCGGCGGCGCTCCCTCGCGGATGCGGCCATAGGCTTCGACCAGGATGCCGCCCGCCAGAACGTAGAGCAGCGCGATGACACCGAGCGCCGACACGCTTTCGAATTTGCCGTGTCCGTAATGGTGCTCTTCGTCCGCAGGACGGTCCGAGACCCGCACCACGGCCCAGGTGATGATGGTCGCCACCAGATCGATCGCGCTGTGCAGGGCTTCGGAGATCAGCGCCAGACTGCCGATCGCAATGCCGACCACGAGTTTCGCTGCGGCCATGCCGCCGCTGGCGAAAATCGATATTGCGGCGACCGACGATTTGACGTTCTGAGGGCTGCTCTGAAGGCTCATGGGCGGCGGTTTAGCAGCCCATGGCGCAACATTAAAGGCGACCATTGGCAGCGCAATTGCCACTCAGTCGCAGGAGCGATTTGTTGCGTATTGTTCTGAGTTAAGAAAAAGCAAATCGGCGACATTTCAGATGCAAGTCCTCAGATGCAAGTCCGCGATCTCGCCGCGCGATGCGCCCGAGCTGTTAATGAATCGTCCGCCCAAAGAAGAGGGGGCAGGGAATGCCGGGTGCTTGCTGCACCCGCGGTCTCGTGTGCAAAAGTGTGCATAGAAACGCACACGAGCATACAGGTACAGACGGAGCATTCCGGCATTCCCTGCGCAATGGTTTTACGGCTTATACCGTGCTCTCCTCGGCGACGAATTCGTCTTGTCACCGTCGCTGACGGATTGAAGGCTTGTCCAAACCCGGTTGGATCGACGCACCTCCGTCAGCTTGACACCAGCAACGGGTGCCAGGACCACACGGCTTTGCCGTACGCAGCCTCCCGTCTCCGCCTGAAGGCTTCGCCGGGCATTGGCGTCGTTCGTCCGCACGCTGTGTTCGCTCACGGACCAAGGCCCGCCCTGCGAACACGACCACGCGCCCGACGCTGCCGCGTCCACCGCATCCCGCCCCAACGTTCGTGACGATGGCCAACGCCCCTCTACCGGAACGGGATGGGGCGAGTTGTAAGGGTGATTTGGGGTGATCGAGAACAGGAATATTTTTGCGGCAGAGACTGGACTGAGCAAATCACGTTGAAGTTGTTGCAGAAAATCAATTTTCCGCGCATATCGGCCATTGCCCGACGGGCAGAATGAAGGGGTCGTGCGGCTGGTTGCTGCACTAGTCACGTGAATCTAAAGTTCACCACATAAAGTTTGCTGAGCTTTGTGACAGAAGCGTTTGACTGAAGCCAAAATCTGGTCAGCAGACTTGGTCCATTTGAAGGGCTTTGGGTTT
>JBJMTR010000105.1:0-7965 GCA_045811565.1 Bradyrhizobium sp. | reverse complement strand
ATCACCCGGCCTCTGTTCTGCCCCAGCAAGCCGGTATAGGTTTTGCGATGCCGTGACCCGCGCGGCGCCGGACATGCTTCAAATTCGAACGTCACATCTTAAGGACCTCCTTTTCGAAGGCGGGTCTCAAAGGACCGGAACGGATAAGTGCATTTTCTTCGCCCGCTGCTTCGCAGCCGATCGTCGAGCCTCGTCTTCGCCGCGCTTGCGGCGCTTGTCATTGCGACGCCGTGCGCCGCACAGGCCGAAGCACTGCTGGTCGTGGAAGCCGATACCGGAAAGGTGCTGCAGGCCGACAACGCGACAATGCCCTGGTATCCCGCGTCGGTAACGAAGCTGATGACGGCCTATGTGACGCTCAAAGCCGTCAGGGACGGCCGCGTCTCGCTCGATACGTTATTGACGGTGTCGCCGGTCGCGGCTTCGCAATCGCCGTCGAAGATGGGTTTTCGGCCGGGGATACAGGTGACGGTCGATAACGCGCTCAAGATGATGCTCGTGAAGTCGGCCAACGACATGGCGGTCGTACTCGCCGAAGGCATCGGCGGATCGGTCGACGGCTTTTCGGCGATGATGAATCAGACCGCGCAGAAGCTCGGCATGACGCAGACGAGCTACGTCAATCCCAACGGCCTGCCCGCCGATGGCCAGATCACCTCGGCGCGCGATCTTGCGATCCTGGCGCGCGCCATCATCCGCGACCTGCCGGACTACGAATATTTCGTCCACATTTCCTCCATCCGGTACGGCCGCAGGATCACGCAGAATTTCAACAAGCTGATCGGCCGCTATCCCGGCGCCGACGGATTTAAGACCGGCTTCATCTGCGCATCCGGCTACAATCTGGTCGCTTCCGCCACGCGCGACGGCAAGAGATTGATCGCGGTCGTGCTCGGCGCCTCCTCCGGCCACATGCGCGCGGTGCGCGCCGCACAGCTACTCGATCGCGGCTTCGCCAGTAACGGACTGGCGTGGCTGCGGCCTTCGCTCGGCACCGTCGACAATCTGGCGCCAGTGGACGCTTCGCCGCCGAACTTGCGCGAAGAGATGTGCGGCGGCAAACGAAAGCGCCCGGCCACCGACGAAGACGAAGACACGGTCGCCAGCAATGGCGCTTCCGGCAGCGCTACCAGCGGCGAGAGCGTTGCGACGTTCTTCGCCGGCGGGCTGCAGCCGCCGATGACGAAACCCTCGGAGCTGTTGGCCCAGGCGCCCGCGCCGTCCGAGCCGATCCCGGTCTATACCGGCCCAACCAAGACCGGCGCCGCGTTGATCGCAACGCTCGCGGCCGATGCCGAAAAGCAGACGGCAAAACCGCGCGGAAAGAAGTCGCGCCTGGCGGCAAACAAGACCGATGCCGCGGCGGAGCCGAAAACGGCGGCCAAATCCGATGCCAAGCCGGGAGCCAAGCAGGCGGCCAAGCCCGCCGCTGTCAGGCATGCCAACGCCAAGCAAGAAGCGCCGGCCGCGAAGCCCGCCGCCTCAGCTTCGGGCGATAAGCCCGCGCCGAAGTCCAAGCCAAAGGTAGCGGTGCCCGGCAGTGCAGCACCCAAGGCGGTTGCAAAGCCCAAGAACGAGACCAAGCCCGCCGGCTAGCGCATGATCCGGAAAAGTGGGTACCGGTTTTCCGAAAAGATCATGCTCAAACAAAAAGATAGAACGGGATGACGATTCGAAGAAAAGTCATCACGCTCTAGCCGGACTGGCGGCTCCCGCGGCTTTGGCCCGTTAACCCCGAATTCCGTTCAATCGAGACTGCGTCGATAGGGCGCGAGCGGCTTGCCATCTGCGGCTGCATTGCTCAATACTGCCCAAAACAAGGCGGCCCGGATCAAGAAACGGGAAGGATGGCGTTTCGAGCGAAGCGGATACCGGTTTCGCGTGAAGAAAACGCGTCAAAACAAGAACTAGACCAGAGGGGAGATACCATGGAGCGGATCTGGCTCAAGCAATACCCGGCTGGCGTGGCCGCCGATATCGACGTCAGGCAGTACTCATCGCTGGTCGAATTGCTGGAAGAAAGCTTTGCGAAGTTTGCCGACCGCAAGGCCTTTATCTGCATGGACAAGTCGATCAGCTATCGCGACCTCGACGAGATGTCGCAGGCGCTTGCCGCCTATCTGCAGAGCAAGGGCTTGCAAAAGGGAGCACGCGTCGCGCTGATGATGCCGAACGTGCTGCAGTATCCGATCTCGACCGCCGCCGTGCTGCGCTCCGGCTATGCGGTCGTCAACGTCAATCCGCTCTACACCCCGCGCGAGCTCGAACACCAGCTCAAGGATTCCGGCGCCGAGGCGATCATCGTGCTGGAGAATTTCGCCACCACCGTGCAGAAGGTGCTCGCCAATACGCAGGTCAAGCACGTGATTGTCGGCAGCATGGGCGACCTGCTCGGCTTCAAGGGCGTCATCGTCAATCTGGTGGTGCGGCGGGTGAAGAAGATGGTGCCACCCTACTCGATCCCGGGTGCGGTCAGTTTCAACGACGCGATCGCCGCAGGCCGCGGCATGAAGCTCAACAAGCCGAAGCTCACGCCCGACGATGTCGCCTTCCTGCAATATACCGGCGGCACCACCGGCGTCTCCAAGGGAGCGACGCTGCTCCACAGCAACATTCTCGCCAATGTGCTGCAGAACGACGCCTGGCTGCAGCCGGCGCTGAAGAAACCGCCGCATGTCGATCAGCTCTTCATCGTCTGCGCTCTGCCGCTCTACCATATCTTCGCGCTGACCGCCTGCTTCCTGCTGGCGATGCGCGCCGGCGGCGTCAATCTCCTGATCCCCAACCCGCGCGATATGCCGGGCTTCGTCAAGGAGCTGTCGAAGTATCAGGTCAACAGCTTCCCGGCCGTCAACACGCTTTATAACGGCTTGTTGAACACGCCTGGCTTCGACAAGCTCAACTTCTCTAAACTGAAAACTTCGTTCGGCGGCGGCATGGCGACGCAGAAGGCGGTTGCTGAGAAGTGGCTCAAGGTCACCGGCTGCGCGCTGTCGGAAGGCTACGGCCTGTCGGAAACCTCGCCGACGCTGACCTGCAACCGTGCCGATACCGACAAGTTCTCCGGCTCAATCGGCATTCCCGTGCCCTCGACCTATATTTCGATCCGCGACGATGACGGCAACGAAGTGCCGCTCGGCCAGGCAGGCGAAATCTGCGCCAAGGGTCCGCAGGTGATGGCCGGCTACTGGAACAGGCCGGACGAGACGGCGCGGGTGATGACGGCGGACGGCTATTTCCGCACCGGCGACATCGGCGTGATGAGCGAGGACGGCTACACCAAGATCGTCGACCGCAAGAAGGACATGATCCTGGTTTCCGGCTTCAACGTCTATCCCAACGAGATCGAGGAAGTGATCGCGAGCCACCCCGGCGTATTGGAATGCGCCGTGATCGGCGTCCAGGACGCCAAGTCGGGCGAAGCGGTCAAGGCGTTTATCGTCAAGAAGGACCCCAACGTCACCGGCGACGACATCATCAAGTTCTGCGGCACCCAGCTGACCGCCTACAAGGTGCCCAAGCAAATCGAATTCCGGACGGACCTGCCGAAGACCAATGTCGGCAAGATCCTGCGCCGCGAACTGCGCGATGAGAAGAAAGTGGCGGCCTGAAGCCCCTCATTGTGATGAGTCGCAAGGCGGCGTCTCCGGACGATGCAGAGCCTGTCATCGGGCGGCGCATTCGCGCGACCCGTTGGCATCGCCGGGAGAACCATGAGGCCCGGAGCGGCCTCATCTTCGAGACGCGCGCGAAGAGCGCGCTCCTCCGGATGAGGGTCATCACTTCCCAACGCTTAAAGCCGGCCGATGACACAACGGTGAACTTGCGGGGCCATTGCTGTTTCCGCCGCACTGAATATTGTGCCCGCCATCAGCCCGGTCTAAGAGACAGCCACTCATTCAGGGAGAATCGACGATGACGATCAAAGTTGGCGACAAGCTGCCGGAGGCCAAGTTTCGCGTGATGACAGCGGAAGGTCCGCAGGTCAAAACCACCGACGACATTTTCAAGGGCAAGAAGGTCGCATTGTTCGCGGTCCCCGGCGCCTATACCGGCACCTGCCACAAGATGCATCTGCCGAGCATCTTCCTCAACGCCTACGCGATCAAGGACAAGGGCGTGGACAGCATCGCGATCGTCTCCGTCAACGACGCCTTTGTCATGAACGCGTGGAAGCGCGATACCGACCAGCGCGATGAGGCCGTCTTCCTCGCCGACGGCAATGCCGATTTCACCAAGGCGATCGGCATGGAGCTCGATGCTTCCGGTAACGGGCTCGGTATCCGCTCCAAGCGCTACTCGATGCTGGTCGAAGACAGCGTGGTCAAGAAGCTCAATCTCGAGCCGGCGCCGGGCAAGGTCGAGGTCTCCGGCGGCGACACGCTGCTGGCGCAGCTGTGAGCTGACGCGCGGCGCCACATCAACACTGTCGTCGCATGGCTTCTTCCCTTCTTCCCTTGTGGGAGAAGGTGGCACGGACGAAGTCCGTGCCGGATGAGGGGTCTTTCTCCGCGGATAGAGACCTCTCACCCGCCGCCTCACTTCGCGAGGCGCCACCCTCTCCACAAGGGGAGAGGGCAGAGATTTCTCTACTCGGCGACCGTTTGCTTCAGCCGCGCCATCGCAATGCCGTCGCGGGCGAGTTGATCCGCGCGTTCGTTTTCGTCGTGCCCGGCGTGGCCCTTGATCCAGTGCCAGCGCACCTCGTGCGGCTTCAGCGCCGTATCCAGCCGCTGCCACAATTCGACATTCTTGACCGGCTTTTTGTCTGATGTGCGCCAGCCGTTCTTCTTCCAGCCATGGATCCAGCCGGTGATGCCCTGGCGGACATACTGGCTGTCGGTGGTGAGATCGACCACGCAGGGCTTCTTAAGCGCCTCCAGCGCCGAGATCGCCGCCATCAATTCCATGCGGTTGTTGGTGGTGTGGGTCTCGCCGCCCTTGAGTTCTTTTTCGACGTCGCCGAACCTTAGGATAGCTCCCCAGCCGCCGGGCCCGGGATTGCCCGAGCAGGCGCCGTCGGTGAAGATCGTCACGTGAGGCTTTCCACTCACGCCATGCATCCGGGCTGCGTCACACCGTAGTCGCGCAGCGTTTTCACGCTCTGCTGGAAACGCAGCTTGCGGACATAATCCAGCGGATCCTTCGGCTTCACCAGCGCGCCTGGCGGCACGTTGAGGAAATCGACCAGCCGCGTCAGCAGGAAGCGCAGCGCGGCGCCGCGCGCCAGCAGCGGCAGCGCCGCCTCCTCGCTCCCGGACAATTTGCGTTCGCGCCCGTAGGCGTTGAGCAGTGCGCGCGCCTTGGTGACGTTGAAAGAATGATCCGGCTCGAAGCACCAGGCGTTGAGGCAGATCGCGACGTCGTAGGCCAGGATGTCGTTGCAGGAAAACGGGAAGTCGATCAGGCCCGAGAGCTTGTCGCCGAGAAAGAACACATTGTCGGGAAACAGGTCGGCATGGATGACGCCGACCGGCAGGTCGGCCGGCCAGTGCGCCTCGAGATGCTCCAGTTCGCGCGCGATGAAATCGCGCAGGCCCGGCTGGACATTGTCGGCCCGCGGAGCGGCGAGGTCGAACAGCGGTCGCCAGCCCGCAACCGAGAGCGGATTTTTCCTGAACAGCGGAAAGTCGCCGCCGGCGAGATGCATTTTTGCCAGTGCATCGCCGACGCCAGCGCAATGCGCCGCGTTCGGCCGCCGCGGCCACATGCCTTCGAGGAAATTGATGATCGCGGCCGGACGACCGGCAAGCCGGCTAAAGACTTCGCCGTCGCGGTTCTTCGCCGGCTGCGGGCACCGGACGCCCCGCTCGGCCAGATGCGCCATTAACGACAGGAAGTACGGTAGGTCATCCTCTGCCACGCGCTTTTCGTAGAGCGTAAGGATGTAGGCGCCCTTGCTCGTATGCAGCAGAAAGTTGGAATTTTCGACGCCCTCGGCGATGCCCTTGTAGGAGAGCAATTCGCCAATGTCGTAACCCTTCAGGAATTCCGCGAGCTCTTCGGCGGCGACGTCGGTGTAGACCGCCATGGGAGTTCAGGCCGCGTCGGGCCGCAGTGAGCGCGGCAGCGGGAAGAATTCGTTCTCTTCCGCGGCGGAGACCGTCTCGACATGCAATTCGTAGCGCTCGGCGAACGCGCCCATGATCTCTTCGACGATCACTTCGGGGGCCGAGGCCCCGGCGGTGATGCCGAGGCTCCCAATGCCCTCGAACCGCTTCCAGTCGATGTCGCTGGCGCGCTGCGCCAATACCGCGATCGGGCAACCCTCGCGCTCGGCGACCTCGCGCAGGCGCTGCGAGTTCGACGAGTTCGGCGCGCCGACGACGATCAAGGCATCGACCACCGGCGCCACCTTCTTCACCGCGAGCTGACGGTTAGTGGTGGCGTAACAGATGTCTTCCTTGTGCGGGCCGGAGATGTTCGGGAAACGGCCCTTCAGCATCGCGACGATTTCGGCGGTGTCGTCGATCGACAGCGTCGTCTGGGTCACGAAGGCGAGGTTGTTGGGATCCTTTGGCGTGAAGGTCCGGGCGTCATCGGGGGTCTCGATCAGCGTCACCGCGCCCGGCGGCAACTGGCCCAGCGTGCCGACCACCTCGGGGTGATGCGAATGTCCGATCAGCAGGATTTCGCGGCCGCGCTTGAAGTGGATCGCCGCCTCGCGGTGGACTTTCGTCACCAGCGGGCAGGTGGCATCAAGCGAGAAAAAATTGCGGGCGCGGGCATCGGCCGGAACCGATTTGGGAACCCCGTGGGCCGAAAACACCACCGGGGCATTGGTATTGCCGGGGATTTCGGCCAGTTCCTCGACGAATATGGCGCCCTTGGTCTTCAGGCTATCCACGACGTAGCGGTTATGGACGATCTCGTGACGGACATAGACCGGGGCGCCATAGATGGCGAGCGCACGTTCCACGGAGTCGATGGCGCGGACCACGCCGGCGCAAAATCCCCGCGGTGAGCAAAGCACGATTCTCAGGTCTGGTTTGGCGGACATCAGGGGTAATCCCGGGACCGAATCACCCCTCGCCGGCGGGCGGGGAACGGCCAGTTCGGAGTAGGACTTGGGACTGCTTTCGGGCGCTGTCAAGGCACTTCAACAGACCATTGCGCCATGGGCCCCCGAGGGCCTATATAGGCGTTAATTCCCGTCATCGCTGATGACCACCGGCTTCGCCTCCGAAAGAGGTGGGCGAAGCGCAAAGGAGATTTGCCATGAGCAATGCACCGCTGATGCCAAAGGCGACGGCCGTGTGGCTGGTTGATAATACCGCTCTGACCTTCGACCAGGTGGCTGATTTCACCAAAATGCACCCCCTCGAGGTTCGCGCCATTGCCGACGGCGACGCCGCCCAGGGGATCAAGGGCATGGACCCGATTTCCACCGGGCAATTGAGCCGCGACGAGATCGAAAGGGGTGAAAAGGACCCGAACTACCGCCTGAAACTCGGCGAGAGCAAGGTGACACTGCCGCCGGCCGCCAAGAAGAAGGGCCCGCGCTATACCCCGGTGTCGCGCCGCCATGAGCGGCCGAGCGCGATCCTGTGGTTGTTGCGCAACCACCCTGAACTGAAGGACGCGCAGATCATGCGCCTGGTCGGCACCACCAAGACCACGATCGCCAGCGTCCGCGACCGTACCCACTGGAACGCCTCGACGCTCACCCCGATGGACCCGGTGACACTTGGGCTGTGCTCGCAGATCGAGCTCGATTTCGAGGTGCAGCGCGCCGCCAAGGAAAAGCCGGTCCCGGCCGCCTATGGCGGCGCCACGCTGCTGCCGGCCTCCGAGACCACAAAGAAAGAACCGGAATTCGAGCCGAGCGAAAAGCAGCGCGAGGACCTCAACGTCGACGCCGTGTTCGCCAAGCTGAAGACGATCGGCGGCAAGAAGCCGGAGGAGGAATAGGGTTTCCTCGTCTTTGGTTGGGGAGATTTAAAACTCGGCGGCTCCGCCGCGTTT
>JBJMTR010000104.1:0-3146 GCA_045811565.1 Bradyrhizobium sp. | reverse complement strand
TGACCGACGATCGGCGATAACAGCTTGAGCTGCTTCAGATCGTCCTCGGTCTCGGTGACGCAATCGGCCAGCCGGGAAATCGGCACGCAGACATCGGTCGCCACCACGCCGGCCCCGGGACGCAGCGCCTTTACCGACCAATAGACATCGTGCCGCGCCTGCCACAGTTTTGTGCGGTCCTCGGGCCTGGTGGTCCAGGTGAATTCGCCGCCGCCGCACTCCTTGGCGATCTCGCTGAAACTCCTGGACTGCTCGGCGACCTCGGTCTCGCTGCCATGGAATTCCAGCAGCAGCAGCGGCGTCTCCGGCAGCGATAGTTTGGAATAGGCGTTGCAGGCCTCCACCTGCGCCGCGTTCAGCAATTCGATGCGCGCCACGGGAATGCCGGTTTGGATGGCGAGGATCGTCGCCTGGCATGCGCCGCGCACCGTCTCGAATGAACAGGCCGCCGCCGCAATCGTCTCGGGAATGCCGCGCAGCTTGATGGTGAGCTCGGAAATGACGCCGAGCGTGCCCTCGGCGCCGACAAATAGATGCGTCAGGTCGTAGCCGGCCGCGGATTTCTTCGCCCGCGTACCCGTCGTGATGATCTCGCCGTCGCCGCGCACGACTTTGAGCGCCAGCACGTTGTCGCGCATGGTGCCGTAGCGCACCGCATTGGTGCCGGAAGCGCGGGTCGAGGCCATGCCGCCCAGCGAGGCGTCGGCGCCGGGATCGATCGGGAAGAACAATCCCTGGTCGCGCAGATGCTCGTTCAGCGCCTTGCGCGTGACGCCGGGCTGGATCACGCAATCCAGATCATCGGCATGGACTTCCAGCACGCGGTTCATGTCACGCAAATCGATGCAGACGCCGCCGGCGGGCGCATTGACCTGGCCCTCCAGCGAGGTGCCGGTGCCGAAGGCAATCACGGGAACGCGCTGCCTGGCGCAAATCCGCACCACGTCCTGGATGTCTGCGGTTTCCTGCGCCATCACCACCGCGTCCGGCGGCTGCGGGGATAGCCAGGTGGTGGTATGCGCGTGCTGGTCGCGGACCGCCTGCGAGGTGATCAGCCGGTTGCCGAATCGCGCCGCGAGCGCTTCCACCGTGCTGGCCAGCGCCTTTGGCTCCGGACGCTTCAAATTGCTGGTTGCTACTGTGGCCACGAATTCCTCCCGCTTCAGAAGACCGTGACAAAGGATATATAAGGGGTCAAGCTGCCAGATCGACAAGCAGGGATGGATAATGACGACCGTTACCGCCGCCAAGGATATGCCGCTGCCCTCAAGCCCGTTCCTGTCCTCGGTGATGCAGATCGAGCCGCAATGGATCGACTATAACGGCCACCTCAACATGGCCTATTACAACGTGATGTTCGACCGCGCGATCGACCAGATGTGGCTGCAGCTCGGCATAGGGCCTGCCTACATGAAGGAACGCAACGGCTCGACGTTCACCGCCGAGTGCCATGTGCGGTACTTGCGCGAGATCCATCTCGGCGACCCCGTGCAAATTTCGGTTTATCTGCTGGCCGCCGACGAAAAACGCCTGCACACATTCGAGGAACTGCGACACGCGACCGAAGGCTGGATCTCCGCCACCTCGGAAAACATGACCATCCATATGGACATGAAGGCGCGGAAGACCGCGCCGTTTCCGCCTGACATTCGCGCCCGCATTCAAGCAGTCGCGAACGCGCATGCGACAGTTCCGAGTCCCGAGGGCATCGGCCGCAGGGTCGCGATGCCCTCGAAGTAGCACACGATCCGGAAAAGCCGGAACCACTTTTCCGAAAGGATCATGCGCCAAAAGTAACCCTAGACCCGCGTGCGTCCGCGCACGAGACCGATTACCGCCGATATCAGGAACAGGATAATGGCGATGAAGAAGATCGCCTTGGCGATTTCGACGGAGGCGCCGGCGATCCCGCCGAAGCCCAGAACGCCTGCGATCAGCGCGATGATCAGGAACGTAACGACCCAGCTCAGCATGATCAGGACCTCTGATTCTGTTTCCATTCAACGCGGCCGAGCGCCGCGCATTGCTTGATGAACAATCCGGGCTGGAAACGAAGGTTCCTGGTCGGAAAGGCCAGAAATTTCGCTTCGGGCGGAACAAAATCGCGCCTGGGCTACCAAAAAATCGGCCCACCGAGAGGCGCTCGATAAAACCTGTCAAAACGATCGAAGAGGCCCTATATGGCTCTTAATCCCTGCTAAGAAGGCTCCCTTTCACCGCTCCACGGTGCCATCGTGGAGCAAGACGATTCGAAATGACCGAGCCGAGCAAGCTGTCGCATCATGCCGTCCCCGAGCACCAGCCCGCCGCTGGCGGCATCGCCGCGCGCGCCCGCGCCGCGGCGGTCCCGCAATATCTAGCCGGCCTCAATCCTGAGCAGCGCGAGGCGGTGGAGACGCTGGACGGTCCCGTGCTGGTGCTCGCCGGCGCCGGCACCGGCAAGACACGAGTGCTGACCACGCGCATCGCCCATATCCTGAGCCAGGGCCGGGCGCGGCCGCACGAAATCCTCTCGGTGACTTTCACCAACAAGGCGGCGCGCGAGATGAAGTTGCGGCTCGGCCAGATGCTCGGCCAGGCCGTCGAAGGCATGCCGTGGCTCGGCACCTTCCATTCGATCGGCGGCCGAATCCTGCGCATCCACGCCGAGCTGGTGCAGCTCAAATCCAATTTCACCGTGCTCGATGTCGATGACCAGGTGCGCCTGCTGAAGCAATTGTTGCAGGCGGAGAGCATCGACGACAAGCGCTGGCCGGCGCGCATGCTGGCAGGGCTGATCGATGGCTGGAAAAATCGTGGGCTGACGCCCGCGCAGGTGCCGTCGGGGGAAGCCGCTTCGTTCGGCAATGGCAAGGGCGGCAGGCTCTATGCCAGTTATCAGGAGCGGCTGAAGATCCTCAACGCCGCCGATTTCGGCGATCTGCTCCTGGAGAACATCCGGCTGTTCCGCGAGAATCCCGATGTGCTCCGGCAGTACCAGAACCGGTTCAGGTTCATTCTTGTCGACGAGTATCAGGACACCAACGTCGCACAGTATTTGTGGCTGCGGTTGCTGTCGCAGGCGCCGTCCAACTCGTCATTGCCGGGCTTGACGCGGCAATCCATCGCTTCTTCACAAGATGGATCACCGGGTCACGACGCTACGC
>JBJMTR010000103.1:0-11377 GCA_045811565.1 Bradyrhizobium sp. | reverse complement strand
CCTGATTACCCGAAACCTGTCGGTCGCCCGCAGCAACGACGGCAGGCCCTCGACGCGAAAGCGCATTCCGTCTTCCGAGACCCATATGATCCTTGCCCGCTCGCCATCAGGCCATTCAATGATGTAGTCGGGCGCCAGCTTGGGTATCGATAAGGTCATTGCCTAATTCTCATCGTTGCGCGCCCGGCCGTCCATTATTCCCTCTTGCTCGCGACGAGGCTCGCGATGAGTCGCAGATATGCTGCCGGGTGCTCTTTGCAGAGTTGGTGCAGCGCCTGCTTGCCGTGCCGTCTCCAGACCGCAAGGAAGCCGCTGGTAAAGGGGTTAAGGGCTTCCCTGAGACAGTCACGCTGCGGCCGTCCGGGTCCACCAGCGTGGCCTTTGACAAAGCGGCCGCGCCCATCGCGCAATGCGATCGGCCGCTCGGATGACCCTATCGCTCCGGTGCTGTATGGCGCAGCAGGATCGGATGAAATGCGCCGTCTGACCCGTGCCCGGGCCGCAATTGCAAGTGCTCGCTCGATCTTCACGATGGTCCCCCACCGAGCGCGGTCTGACTAAGACCATTAACGCAGCAATATCTTAGCACTTTCAAGCACTTGTGATCAAACAACAACGCTTTCACTTCGAGACCCGGACTCGTCGGCAGGCCGCCGTCTCGGACGACGTCCACCGCTACGGCTTTCCCCGTACTGACCTATCCGTGACCTTGGACGGCGTCACGATCAGGCCGGCACTGGCGCTCGGCGGCTGGGTTGCGTTCAAGCCTGGGCATGGCGGTGCCATGGTCATGGGCGACCTTGTGCTGCTGGAGACCGAGATCAATCCTGTGATGGCGAAGATGATCGCGAGCGGTCTGGAGATCACCGCCGTGCACAATCATCTGCTGCGCGCAAGCCCTGCGACGTTCTACATGCACGTCGCCGGCCACGGCGACCCCGTCAAGATGGCCTCGGCGATCCACGATGGGCTGGCCGAGAGCAAGACGCCGCTGACGGTCGCGGCGCCGGCGAGCCCGCCGCCGGCCGTCGATCTCGACACGGCGAAGCTCGACCAGATCATCGGCGTGAAGGGCCAGGCCAACGGCGGCGTCTATCAGTTCAACGTGAAGCGGCGCGACCCGATTACGCAAGATGGCATGCCGTTGACCCCCGTCGGTCCGATGGGCGTCGCGATCGGCATCAACTTCCAGCCGACCGGAGGCGGCAAGGCCGCCATCACCGGCGACTTCGTGCTGACCAGCGACGAGGTCAACCCGGTCATTTTGGCGCTACGGACACACGGCATCGAGGTGACCGCGCTGCACAGTCACATGCTCGACGAGCAGCCGAGGCTGTTCTTCATGCACTTTTGGGCGAACGACGATGCCGTG
This sequence comes from Bradyrhizobium sp., assembly GCA_045811565.1. Classification (GTDB taxonomy): domain Bacteria; phylum Pseudomonadota; class Alphaproteobacteria; order Rhizobiales; family Xanthobacteraceae; genus Bradyrhizobium. Next base: position 10,005 of record JBJMTR010000103.1, on the reverse strand, counting down.
AAGCTCGCCGAGGGCCTGCGCGCGGCCCTCGACAAGACTGCCAGTACAAAGAGTTGAGCCAAAGAATCAAGGAGTCGCCTGATGCCTTACGAAACCAAGCCGATGCCGTTCGACCCAAAGTCGATCAGTGGCATCTCTGAAAAGGTCCTCGTGAGCCACTACGAGAACAACTACGGCGGCGCTGTGAAGCGGCTCAACGCGATCAGCGCGCAACTCGCTGAGCTGGACTTCGCCACGGCGTCGAACTTCGTCATCAACGGCCTGAAGCGCGAAGAGCTGATTGCGACGAACTCTATGATCCTGCACGAAGTCTACTTCGACGGCCTCGGCGGCGCGAGCAAGCCGAGCGGCGCTCTCGCCGAGGCGATCACGCGCGACTTCGGCAGCGTCGAACGATGGCGCACGGAGTTCGCAGCGATGGGAAAGGCGGAGGGTGGTGGTTCGGGTTGGGTGATCCTTTCCTACTCCCCCCGCAATAAGCGGCTCGTCAACCAATGGGCCGCCGACCACACGACGACGCTCGCCGGCGGCCGGCCCGTGCTGGTGCTCGACATGTACGAACATGCCTATCACATGGATTTTGGTGCGGCGGCGGCGCGGTATGTCGACATCTACATGGAGGCCATCCGCTGGGACAACGCCTCCGCGCTCTACGATCAATATGCGCGGGAAAGCTGAGGAGAGATGAGATAAGGGGGATGAGAAGCCTTGCTGTTGCGATATCCGTGTTGGCCGGTCTGATTGCCGGCGCACACGCAGCCCGCGCGCAAACCTGCAAGGTCTGCGCCGACCAGCGCGCGGCGTTCGGCATGGTCAGCGCCAGTAGCCCCGCCTCGGCGAGCTCCTGGAAATTCTCGAACGGAAAGCTGGCGTCACGGACCAGCGCCCGCGCCAGCGCAACGCGTTGCGCATCGAAGCGCGGCTGGCCGTCAATGCGCGTCTGATCGACAGTTTCGCCGGCGATTTCGACGATGGCGTGCTGCTGAGCGCGTCCGAATCCAGCATCGTCAAGCTCACGGTCACGAACAATGCGGTCGCGATCGTCGAAGACGCGCTCTCGCTCACCAGCAATCACGGCCTGAGCCGCGGCAATCCGCTGGAGCGGCATTTTCGCGATGTGCTATGCGGGCGGGTTCACACCCCGCAGGACGATGCGACGCGCGTCAACGCCGGCCGGCTGGCGCTTGGCGTTTGAACGAACCACGAAACGAACACCTGGAGCGACCCATGTCTGTGGAATTCATCGGATACATCACCAACAACAATTCGTCCGAAACCATCGTGCGGAGCGGCCCGGTCCTCGACCGCTATCATGTCGAGACCGTAGCGAAAGCGCATGAGAACGCAGGCTTCGATCGCGTGCTGCTGGCGTTTCACTCTACGGCACCGGATGGATTGCAGATCGGCCAGCACGTTCTTGGTGTGACCGACAAGCTCAACGTCCTGATCGCGCAGCGGCCCGGCTTCACCGCGCCGACATTGCTCGCGCGGCAGCTCGCGACCATCGATCAACTCTCCGGCGGCCGCGTCACGCTACATGTCATCACCGGCGGCAACGCCATCGAACTGAAGCAGGACGGCAATGTCATCGACGACAAGGATGAGCGCTATGCCCGGACCAGCGAGTTCCTGGATGTGGTCCGCGCCGAATGGAGCAGCGAAAAGCCGTTCATCTATGAGGGCAAATATTACCAGGTGCAGAACGGCTTCTCGCAGATAAAACCCTATCACAGCGAGGGCATTCCGATCTTCGTCGGCGGGGGCTCGGATGCCGCGATCGAGGTCGCGGGCAAGCATGCCGATACGTTCGCACTGTGGGGTGAATCCTATGCGCAGGTGCGCGATGTGACGTCGCGGGTTCGCGCCGCCGCCGCAAAGCACGGCCGGCTGACACCGCGCTTCAGCCTTTCGGTCCGGCCGATCCTTGCCGATACCGAGGAGAAGGCCTGGGCCAAGGCCGATGAAATTCTGGCGCGCGCCACGGCACTTCAGGACAAGACCGGTTATCGCAAGCCGGCGGACGGTCACGCCACCGCCGGTGCGAAGCGGCTACTGGTCGCTGGCGGAGCAGGGCACACGGATCGACAAGCGGCTCTGGACCGAGATCGCAAAGCTCACCGGCGCCAACAGTAACACCACGGCGCTGGTCGGAACGCCCGAACAGGTCGCCGAAGTGTTCGGCGATTACTACGATCTCGGCATCAGCCATTTCCTGATTCGCGGCTTCGATCCCCTGATCGACGCCATCGAATATGGCCGCGAACTGATCCCGCTGACGCGCCAGCTGATTGCAGGACGGGGCGTAGCCCGGGGAGTGGCGGCGGAATGATGCGCAATATTCTCGTTGCGGGCCTGCTGCTGGGTGCGATTGCCTCGGCGGATGCCCAGACGACGTTGCGCGTCGGCGATCAAAAGGGGAATTCGCAGGCCGTGATGGAGGCGGCCGGCGTCCTGAAGGATTTGCCGTACCAGATCGAGTGGAAGGAATTCCCGGCCGCTGCACCTCTGTTGGAAGCCTTGAGCGCGGGCGCGATCGAAACCGGTCTGGTCGGCGACGCGCCTTTCACCTTCGCTGCGGCCGCCAACGTTCCCGTCAAGGCCATCGCTGCGATCCGGCAGAGCCGCGAGGGACTAGCGGTGCTGGTTCAGAAGGACTCAGCCGTCCGCGACTTCGAAAACTTGAGGGGAAAGAAGATCGCGACCGGGCGCGGCTCGATCGGCCACCAGCTGATCCTTGCCGCGTTGGAATCGAAGGGCTGGTCGACCAGCGATGTCCAGATCGTGTTCCTGGCACCGTCGGACGCCAAGGTCGCGTACACGCAAGGCGCCGTCGATGCCTCGTCAACATGGGAGCCCTATGTCAGCCAGGAAGAAGTGCTGTTTCAGTCGCGGCGGGTGATCACGGCCGAGGGCATCACGCCGGGGCTTGGATTCCAGGTCGCCACGCCGAATGCGATCCGCAACAAGCGGCCGGAACTGGAAGACTTCGTTCGGCGGCTGACGGCGGCCCGTGCATGGTCGCAGACCAATGTCAGCGCTTATGCAGAGACGTGGGGCAGGCTGATGAATATCCCGCCCGCCGTGCCGCTGAACTGGCTGAGCCGTGCGAAAATCCGCGTTGCTCCAATCGATGACAGCGTCGTGGCTGACGAGCAGCAAACCATCGAACTCTATTTCCGCTCCGGGCTGATAAAGCAGAAGCTCAACGCTGCCGATATCGTTGACCGTTCGTTTTCAGGGGCAATCGGCAAGGGTGCCGGACTCTAATTCACCGACCCGCTGGATGCATGAACGCCCGCCGATCTCATCGGCGGGCGTTTTGACTCAGCGTGTACCGGGTTCCCCTGCCTAATTCATGATGAACAAATTCACGTGTCGTTGGCATCAAGAAAAATGCGTCGTTGCAATTCGTGTTTCGGCAATAAACGCGTCGTCGCGAGACGGCTCGGCAGTGCCGTCATTGCTATTTTTGCAGAGCACTCGACAGCTTTCGAAAGGGGCACCATCATCTTTCGCATCGCATGATTGCACAGCGTTGCGATCGTGATCGTTCAGGAGAATGTGATGAAGCGTCGGGATTTCTTGGGATTGTCGGTGGGCGGTTCGGTTGCCGCGCTGTCGCCTCGGGCGCTCGCGCAGGCGCCGGTGAAGGAAATCCGCATCGGCTATCAAAAGACCGGCGTGCTCGTGATCGCGCGGCAGCAAGCCATTCTGGAAAAGCACTTCGTGGCAAAACAGATTTCCATCAAATGGATCGAATTCACGTCAGGGCCGCCGCTGCTGGAGGCGATGAGCACAGCCAGTGTCGATCTCGGCGCTGTCGGCGACACGCCGCCGATCTTTGCCCAGGCCGCGAATGCGAACATCGTCTATGTGGCGGGATCGCCGATCACCAACGGGCAAGGCATTCTGGTTCCTGCCAATTCCACCATCGCCACGATTTCCGATTTGCGCGGCAAGCGGATCGGGTTCGCCAAGGGCACCAGCGCGCATAATGTCCTAATCGCGACGCTGGAAAAGGCCGGCCTCACCTATGAGGATATCACGCCGGTCTACTTGTCGCCGCCCGATGCGGGGCCGGCCTTCGCCAATGGCAGCATCGAGGCCTGGGCGATCTGGGATCCATATTTCGCGATTGGCGAGAAGCGGCAGAACGGCCGGATCCTTGTCAATGCGTACGAGGTCGCCAAGACCAATTCGTTCTATCTCGCCAACCGCGATTTTGCGAACGGCAACGTCCAGCACACCCGCGACGTCATCGCTGGCCTGACGGAAGCCGCGCGGTGGGCGGAATCGAACCGCGACGCGGTGGCCAGTGCACTCGCCGCGGTGACGGGCGTCCCACTGGAAGTCCAGACCGTTGCGGCGAACCGCGCCTCGTTCGCGATCGGGCCGGTGACGGAGCCGATCATCGAGACCCAGCAGGCCGTCGCGGATCGTTTCTTCAAGCTCGGCCTGATCCCGAAGCGGATCGCGGTTCGCGACATCGTCTGGCGCCGTACGCAGAGCTGAATTCCTGAAAGCCATCCCATTGAACGCAGAGGATTTCGTCATGAAGCGTTTCATCAAACGCTGGATCACGAGCGCGGTGCTGTCGATCAGCATCGTCGCCGCCACGGTCGGCACCAGCTACGGCCAGGACAAGGTCGTGCGCATCGGCTTCCAGAAATACGGCAAGCTGGTGCTACTCAAGAGCAAGGGTACGCTGGAGGGTCAATTGAAGGCCGCCGGCTGTCAGGTGGTATGGACGGAGTTTCCGTCTGGACCGCCGCTGCTCGAGGCGCTCAATGTCGGCGCGATCGATTTCGGCAACACCGGCGAAGCGCCGCCGATCTTCGCGCAGGCGGCGGGTGCCCCGATTCAGTATGTCGCCTATGAACCGCCGGCGCCGAAGGGCGAAGCCATCCTGGTGCCGAAGGAGAGCAAGATCACTTCAGTTGCCGAGCTCAAAGGCAAGAAGGTTGCGCTGAATAAAGGCTCGAATGTTCACTATCTGCTGGTGAAGGCGCTGGAGAAGGCGGGCGTCAAATATTCCGAAATCGAGCCGGTGTTTCTGGCGCCGGCCGATGCACGCGCCGCATTCGAGCGCGGCGCGGTCGACGCCTGGGTGATCTGGGATCCGTTCCAGGCCGCCGCCGAAGCCGCCACCGGCGCGCGGACGCTCGCCGACGGCACCGGCATCGTCGCGAATTATCAGTTCTATTTCGCCTCGAAGAAGTTCGTTGGCGCCGATCCCAAGATCGTCGACCTCGTGCTGGCCCAGCTCAGCGAGGTCGATGACTGGGCCAAGGGAGATATCCGCGCTGTGGCCGAGCAGCTCGCGCCGGCCATCGGGTTACCCGTTCCGGTCGTCGAAGCCGCCTTGAAGCGCCAGTCCTACGGCATCAAGCCGATCACCGAGAGCGTGATCGCAGATCAGCAGCAGGTCGCGGATACATTCTTCGCGCTCGGTCTCATTCCCAAGCAGGTCAAAATTTCCGACGCGGCGCAGAGGCCGGGCACATGAGCACCCAACCATCATCCTCGGCCAATATCCTCTGGTTCCTGCCGACCCATGGCGATGGCCGCTATCTCGGCACCACTACCGGCGGACGCGAAGTGAACTTCAACTATCTGCGCCAGATCGCGCAGGCAGCCGACCAACTCGGCTATTTCGGCGTGCTGCTGCCGACCGGGCGAAGCTGCGAGGATTCCTGGGTGGTGGCGTCGGCCGTGGCGCCCTGGACCGAGCGGCTACGCTATCTGGTGGCGGTGCGGCCCGGCTTGCAATCGCCAAGCGTCGCCGCACGCATGACCGCGACGCTCGACCGGGTGTCGAACGGGCGGCTGCTGGTCAATGTCGTCACCGGCGGCGATCCCGTCGAGAACAAGGGCGACGGGATTTTCCTCGATCATGATGCGCGTTATGCCGTGACGCGCGAGTTTCTCAACGTCTATAGCGACCTGCTCGCCGGCAAGACCGTCAATGTCGAAGGCAAGCACATCCGCATCGAGGATGGTCGGCTGCTGTTTCCGCCGGTGCAGTCGCCGCGGCCGCCGCTCTATTTCGGCGGATCGTCGGATGCCGGCATCGACGTCGCCGTCGATACCGTCGACAAATATCTGACCTGGGGCGAGCCGCCGGCGCAGGTGGCCGAGAAGGTCAACCGGGTGAAAGCGGTCGCTGAATCGCGCGGGCGAAAACTCTCGTTCGGCATCCGGCTGCATGTGATCGTTCGCGAGACCAACGCGGAAGCCTGGAAGGCGGCGGACGAACTGATCCAGCACGTCACCGACGAGACCGTGGCCTCGGCGCAGAAGATCTTCTCGCGGATGGATTCGGTCGGCCAGCAGCGCATGGCGCAGCTGCATGGCGGTAGGCGTGACAAGCTCGAAATCAGCCCGAACCTCTGGGCCGGCGTCGGGCTGGTGCGCGGCGGGGCAGGGACCGCGCTGGTCGGCGATCCCCAGACGGTGGCGGCGCGGATCCGCGAATATCAGGATGTCGGCATCGATACTTTCATCATGTCGGGCTATCCGCATCTCGAGGAAGCGTATCGCTTCGCCGAGCTGGTGTTTCCGCTGCTGTCCCTCAAGCAGCCGAGCAATGTGACGCCGATCCGCGTCAACACCGGGCCGTTCGGCGAGACTATCGCCAACGAACATCGTCCCCTTGTCAAGGCATCGCAATCATGAGTCTGATCGACAGTCTTCCACGCGTCCGAACCCTGCGCCTGCCGCGCGCCGATGGCCTGATCCCCTGGATCGTGCCGCTCGCCATCATCCTGATCTGGCAGGTGGCGTGCGTCACCGGCTTCGTTTCGGCGCGGGTGCTCCCGGCGCCGAGCGACGTGGCGCTGGCGGGATGGAAGCTGCTGCTGTCAGGAGAATTGGCACGCGACATCTGGGTCAGTTTCTGGCGTGCCAGTGTCGGCTTCCTGATCGGCGGCAGCATCGGCTTTGCCTTTGGCCTCGCCAACGGCCTGTCGCAACTCTCCAGCAAACTGACCGATACGACCTTGCAGATGGTGCGCAACATTCCGCACCTGGCGCTGATCCCGCTGGTGATCCTGTGGTTCGGCATCGATGAATCGGCAAAACTGTTCCTGGTGGCGCTCGGGGTGTTCTTCCCGATCTACCTCAACACGCTGCATGGCATCCGCACCGTCGATCAGCAGCTGATCGAGATGGGGCGCATCTACGGGATGACCGACGGCGAGTTGTTCCGCCGGGTGATCTTTCCGGGCGCGTTGCCGTCGATTTTCGTCGGCCTGCGCTTCGCGCTCGGCATCATGTGGCTGACCCTGATCGTGGCGGAGACCATCGCGGCCTCGTCCGGCCTTGGTTACATGGCGATGCAGGCGCGCGAGTTCATGCTGATCGACGTCGTGGTGCTCTCGATCCTGATCTACGCGCTGCTGGGCAAACTGGCCGACAGCGCGTCGCGCGCGCTGGAGCGGCTGACGCTGTCCTGGCATCCGGCCTTTCAGAAACATTGAGGACCAAAAATGCAGGGCTCTCTTCGTTTTCGCCCCATCGATGCCGAGGCCGTGGAAAGCCCGGATTTCGTCAAGCCGCGGCTGTTGCGGCGCGACGCCAACGCCCTGTTGCGCGGGCTTTCGCTGACGATCCGGGGTTTGCGCAAATCGTTCGGCGACAATGAGGTGCTGCGCGGCATCGACCTGCACATACCGGCAGGCCAGTCCGTCGCGATCGTTGGCCGCAGCGGTTGCGGCAAGAGTACGCTGCTGCGGTTGATCGCGGGGCTCGAAAGCGTCACGGCGGGCACGATCGGCTTTGGCGAGGAAACGCGCGCGGAAGACGTGCGCGTGATGTTTCAGGAGCCGCGGTTGCTGCCGTGGGCGCGGGTGCTCTCGAATGTCGAGGTTGGCCTCGGGCGCGAGCGCGCGTCGGCCGATGCGCAAGCCCGCGCTGAGAGCGCACTGGTCGAGGTAGGCTTGGCAGAAAAACGCGAGCAGTGGCCGGCGGTGCTTTCCGGCGGGCAGAAGCAGCGCGTGGCGCTGGCGCGGGCGCTGGTCAGCCGGCCGCGCATGCTGGCGTTCGACGAGCCGCTCGGCGCGCTGGATGCGTTGACGCGGATCTCGATGCAGCGGCTGCTGGAGCGGGTCTGGCAGGATCAGGGCTTTACCGCGATCATGGTCACGCATGACGTGGCGGAGGCGGTTGCACTCGCCGACCGCGTCCTGGTGATCGAGGACGGCCGTATCGCGCACGATATCAACGTCGATATCCCGCGCCCGAGGCGGCGCGGCTCGGCGGAACTCGCCGTGCTGGAAGGCTCGATCCTGAAGAACCTGCTGCAAGGCACCGAGGACTCGTCCGACCTGTGAGGCCATCATGAACTCCGTCGTCCGTCATATCGCGATCGCCCGTCAGGTTCCCCAAGAAGTTTCCCGAGAAGTTCGCACGGGTGACTTTCGCGGCGCGATGCGCCAATTGACGGGCGGCGTGAGCGTCATCACGGTCGGGCGCGGTAAGGATATTTCGGGGATGACGGTGACCTCGGTGTCATCGCTGTCGATCGATCCCCCGACGCTGATCGTCAGCATCAACCGGGGCGCTTCCTCCTGGCCGCTCGTTCAGCGATACGGCTTCTTCGGCGTCAATATTCTGACATCGGACCAGATCGACATCGCCGAGCGCTTTGCCGGTAAGGATGGGCTCAAGGGCGCGGAGCGTTTTGCCGGCGCCGAATGGACGCCGCGCGCATCGGGTGTGCCGCTATTGGTCGGCGCACTGGCTGCGATCGAGTGTGGGGTTGAGGAAATCATCGAGCGGCATTCGCATGCGATCGTGATCGGCCGGGTGCTGGATCTGCAGCTTTCGACCCGCACCGCGGCATTGGCCTACTGGCAGGGACAGTATGTCGCGATCGACCGCGACGAGGACGCGGTCAAGCTTGCGCAGGTCAGTCTGCCGACTGTTGGTCTGCTGCGGTAGTTAAGCGCATGAAAATGCCATCGATGCTCGATCCGCACCTCGCCGACATCGAGCGCTGGCTCGCGGCCGAGCCCCGTCTGACCGCGCCGGCCATCCTCGGTCGTCTCGCCAAACGCTGCTCCGAACAGTTCGGGCCGCCGCAGCACACCATCGTGCAGCGCTTGTTGCGATCGCTCAGACGCAAAGCAGCCGAGACGATCATCCTGCATCCGGCTGCCGCACCGGCCGGTGATCCCGGGCCTGGGTGCGCCGCTGCGTGTGATGGGCACTCCGCGCCGCCCCCAGTCCCTCCGAACCTGCGAGCAATGACGCAACCTCGGACCGGCCGACCGTCGGTGCTACATCCGTCAAGCGAAAGTAACATGCTCAGGTGAGGCAATACGCACTGTGGGAGGCCTCAGATCGGGTCGGCGCTGGACGTCGGTACGCTGTTCGGCCTGCTTCTGCTCGGCTTCCATGCGGATCTTGGCGAGGCCGTTCTCCTTGAAGACGACCGCCGCCATAGCGACGTCACCGACCTCATCCTTGCGATCGGCACTGTGAATTTCGGCGTCGTACGTGCCCGCAGCGAGTTGCTGCAGCAGGGCTACGATGCTTCGGATGGGCCCGGCGACCCCGAATTGCCCAATGACGAAGCCCGTCACACCACCCAACACGACGCCGCTTAAGGCTAAGATCAGCATCAGGCGCGAGGTCGATTGGTATTGATCGCGCGCTTCCTTGCTCTTCTCTTCCACGCGGGCGTTGAGGCGATCGGCCAGGTCGCGGATCTTGGCTTTCAGGTTCTCGGCCGCCGCTCGGCTCTTCATCGCGGTCTCCCGCAATCTTTCCGCAGATTCGGTCAGCTTTGTAGATTTCTCCGCGTCGATCGCCGCCAAGGTCGCGCCCATCTGGGCCTTGTACGCGGAAAACGCATCGCGAGCGCCGGGAAGCAGGGCCCGCGCTTTCTCGTCCGGCGTCTTGCTGACCCCGTCAAAGCGCTCCTGATATTGCTTGAGCTCGGTCTCGATGACCTCGCGCGCCGCGAGGCGGTTCTCATCGCGCGGATCGAGCGCACTGCGAAAT